>NZ_JBKFBO010000070.1:0-123136 GCF_053346215.1 Methylobacterium sp. A49B | reverse complement strand
ATGAGCCACCTGATCCTGCTGGCCGTGCCGCTGTTCGTGTTCCTCGGCCTGCTGATCGAGATGACCGGCATGGCCCGCGCCATGGTGGGCTTCCTGGCCAGCCTGCTCGGCCATGTCCGCGGCGGCCTGCACTACGTGCTGGTCGGCGCCATGTACCTCGTCTCCGGCATCTCCGGATCCAAGGCCGCCGACATGGCCGCCGTCGCCCCCGTGCTGTTCCCCGAGATGAAGGCGCGGGGCGCCAAGGAGGGCGACCTCGTGGCCCTGCTCGCCACCACCGGCGCCCAGACCGAGACGATCCCGCCCTCGATCGTGCTGATCACCATCGGCTCGGTCACCGGCGTGTCGATCACCGCCCTGTTCACCGGCGGCCTCCTGCCCGGCCTCGTGCTCGCCCTCACCCTCTGCGCCCTGGTCTGGTGGCGCTACCGCCGCGAGGACCTGCGCCACGTGGCACGACCGTCGGGGCGGGTCATCGGCCACGCCTTCCTGGTGGCGATCCCGGCGCTGGCGCTGCCCTTCGTGATCCGCTTCGCCGTGGTCGAGGGCATCGCCACCGCCACCGAGGTCTCCACCATCGGCATCGTCTACGCCGCGCTGGCCGGCCTGCTGATCTACCGCCAGTTCGACTGGCGGCGGCTCTACCCGATGCTGGTGACCACCGCGACCCTGTCGGGGGCGATCCTGCTGATCATCGGCGCGGCCACCGGCATGGCCTGGGCGCTGACCCAGTCCGGCTTCTCGCAGACGCTGGCCGAGGTCATGAAGGGCCTGCCCGGCGGCGCGCTCGGCTTCCTGTTCGTCTCGGCCGCCGCCTTCATCGTGCTGGGCTCGGTGCTGGAGGGCATCCCGGCCATCGTGCTGTTCGGCCCGCTGCTGTTCCCGATCGCCCGGGCGGTGGGCGTGCACGAGGTCCACTACGCCATGGTGGTGATCCTCGCCATGGGCATCGGCCTGTTCGCCCCGCCCTTCGGCGTCGGCTACTACGCCGCCTGCGCCATCAGCCGCATCCACCCCGACGCCGGCATGCGCCCCATCGTCGGCTACATCCTCGCCCTGCTGGTCGGGCTGCTCGTCATCATCCTCGTCCCCTGGTTCTCCATCGGCTTTCTCTGAGGCGAGGCCTGCCGCGTCGCGACCCCGAGGCGGGCTCCGCCCGGGCTCAGGCCCCGCGCCACGCCCGGGCGACCTCGGCCGCGAAGTCGCGGTAGCCGCGCGGTCGGTGTCCGAGCAGGGCCGCGAAGCGCTCCACCTCGGCGGCCGTCGCCACGGCGCCGTCCTCCTGGTAGCGGCGCATCATGACCTTCAGGTCGTAGGCGAGCCATGCGGGGGCGAAGGCCCGCAGGCGCTCCTCCAGGGCGTCGAGGTCGTCGCCGCCGTAGCCCACCGGGCGCCCGAGAGTCTCGGCCCAGATCTCGGCCAGGGCCGGACCCGTCAGGGCGTCCGGCCCGACGAGGTCGTAGGTCTCGGCGGGCAGCGAGCCAGGCGCCCGCTCCCGGCGCAGGAGTTCGAGGGCCGCCGCCTCGGCGATGTCGCGGGTGTCGACCATCGAGACCCCGGCGGTCCCGAGCGGGACCCCGTAGACGCCAGCGCCGAGCAGAGGCTCCTTCTGGGCGAAGTCGTTCTGCATGAAATAGGCGGGGCGCAGCACCGTGGCCGGCAGGCGCAGGTCGGCGATCATCCGCTCGACCGCGTGCTTCCCGGTGAAATGCGGGGCATCGACATAGGCCTCTGCCTTGTAGACCGAGAGGTAGACGATCCCGCGCACGCCCGCCTCGCGGGCGAGGCTCAGGGTTGTGATCGCCTGGGTCAGTTCGTCCGGCACGTTGGCCACGAGCAGGAACAGGGTGTCGATGCCGGAGAGCGCCGCCCGCATGGCGTCGATATCGGCGGGATCACCGCGCACCGCATCGATACCGGTAGGGAACCGGGCCTTCTCGGGCGCGCGGGTCAGGGCGCGCACGGAGGCGCCGGCCAGTGCGAGGTGCTCGATGACCGCGGAGCCGATGCGGCCGGTGCTGCCCGTGACGAGGATGGTCATGTCGGTTCTCCTGAAGGGCGGTCCGGAGCGGGCCGCCGATGAACCGAAGATGCGCCGTTCCCTTCGCGAGCCATAGACGCCAAGATCGGGACTGGGTGTCTCGACTATGGAACGATGGATGGACCTTTCGGCGCTCACCGCCTTCAATCTCGTCGCCGCTCACGGCGGCTTCGGCCGGGCGGCGCGAGCCAGCGGCCGGCCGAAGGCGACGCTGTCGCGGCGCGTGGCCGAGCTCGAGGCGAGCCTCGGCACGCGGCTGATCGAGCGCGGCGCGCGCAGCCTGCGCCTCACCGAGGCGGGTGCCCTCCTGCATGCCCGCACCGGGCCGCTGCTCGCGGAGATCGCCGAGGTGGGCGCGGCGCTCGGCGGCGGCCTCGACCGGCCGCGCGGCCGCCTGCGGGTGAGCGCGCCGCTGCTTCTCTCAGACACGCAGCTGGGCCGCGTGGCCGCCACCTTCCTGCGGGCCTACCCCGAGGTGGACCTGGAGATCTGCGCGGAGGACCGCTTCGTCGATCCGGTCGAGGAGGATTTCGACGTCATCATCCGCGTGAACCCGAAGCCGGACGACCGCCTGGTCGGACGATGCGTCCTGCGCGACGAACTCTGGCTGGTCGCCGCCCCCGATGCCGCGCGCCCCGCTCCGGCGGCCGAGGGCGAGCCGACGCCGCTGCCGGCGGTCGTGCGGTCGCTGCCGCGGCCGGGAGAGGCTTGGCATGTCCACGACGGACGCTCGCGCAGGTCCTACGTGCCGGCACCGGTCCTGCGCCTGACATCGCTGCCGACCGTGCGCGACGCCGTCGTGGCGGGCGCCGGGACGGCCCTGCTGCCGCGCTCCCTCGTCGGAGGGGACGTCGCGGCGGGCCGGCTGACCTGCTGGGGCTGGCGCGAGGGACCGCCGACGGAATTGTGGGCGCTGCACACGTCCCGACGGCTGGTCAGTCCGAAGGTGAAGGCCTTCGTGGCGCATCTCGCGGCTGAGTTGCAGGACGCCGCCGCGGCGCCGCCCCGATGATGGGAAGCCGTGGCCGCGCTCGATGCCCGTACGGATCGGCCTTCGCCTCGGGGCAGCCGCTCGCGCCTCGGGGCAGCCGCTCGAAAGCACCGCTTCCGTGACGCGCTTCGGACCCGCGGACCCGTCACTTGCGCAGCGGCACGCCCTTCGTGGTGAAGCGCTGGCCGCCGCCCGGACGGTACACCGGTCGCGGCTGGCCGCCCCCCCGGCCCGCCCCCGCCCCGGTTCCCGCCGGCTGCAAGAACGGCACGAGCTGGTCCGGCCGCGGCCCGATGAGGTCCGCGCGGCCCATCTCCCGCAGCGCCTCCCGCAGCAGGGGCCAGTTCTCGGGGTCGTGGTAGCGCAGGAACGCCTTGTGCAGCCGCCGCTGGCGCAGCCCCTTGATCGCCTCGACCGGCTCGCTGCCGCCGCGGCGCACGCCCCGCAGGGGGTTGATCTCGGTGTGGTACATCGCCGTGGCGGTCGCCATCGGCGAGGGCAGGAACGTCTGGACCTGGTCGGCGCGGTAGTTGTTCTTTTTCAGCCAGAGCGCGAGGTGCATCATGTCCGCGTCGGTCGTGCCCGGATGCGCCGCGATGAAGTACGGGATCAGGTAGTACTTCTTGCCCGCCTCCTTGGCGGCGGCGTCGAACATCTCCTTGAAACGGTCGTAGGTGCCGATCCCCGGCTTCATCATCTTGTCGAGGGGACCGCGCTCGGTGTGCTCGGGCGCGATCTTCAGGCGGCCGCCGACATGGTGGGTGACGAGCTCCTTGACGTATTCGGGGCTTCTCACCGCGAGGTCGTAGCGGACGCCCGAGGCGACCATCACCTTCTTGACGCCCTTCACCTCGCGGACCTTGCGGTAGAGCCGGATCAGGTCGTCGTGCGAGGTGTTCAGGTTCGGGCAGATATCCGGGAAGACGCAGGAGGGCAGCCGGCACGCCGCCTCGATCTTCGGGTCCTTGCAGGCCATCCGGTACATGTTGGCGGTCGGCCCGCCGACATCGGAGATCACGCCCGTGAAGCCCGGGGTCTTATCGCGGATCCGCTCGATCTCGCGCAGGATCGAGCCCTCCGAGCGGTTCTGGATGACGCGGCCCTCGTGCTCCGTGATCGAGCAGAAGGTGCAGCCGCCGAAGCAGCCGCGCATGATCGTCACCGAGAACTTGATCATGTCCCAGGCGGGGATCTTCGCGTCGCCGTAGGACGGGTGGGGTGCGCGGGCGTAGGGCAGATCGTAGACCGCGTCCATCTCGTCGCTGGTCAGCGGGATCGGCGGCGGGTTGAGCCACAGGTCGCGGTCGCCGTGGCGCTGGACGAGCGGGCGCGCGTTGCCGGGATTGGCCTCGCGGTGCAGGACGCGCGAGGCCCGGGCATAGGCCTCCTTGTCGTCCTTGACCTCGTCGTAGGCCGGCAGCCGGATCACGGTCTCGCCGGGCCGGCGGGTGGCGGCCTCGTCCGTCGAGTCGAGGTCGTCGGCGGGCAGCTCGGTGTAGTGTTCGGGCACGCGCCGGAACAGGGCGACGCCTCGGATCGCGTCGAGCTGGTGCGGCGCTTCGCCGGCCGCGAGGCGGCTCGCCACCTCGACCACGGCGCGCTCGGCGTTGCCGTAGATGAGGAGGTCCGCCTTGGCGTCTGCCAGGATCGAGCGGCGCACCTTGTCGGACCAGTAATCGTAGTGGGCGATCCGGCGCAGCGACGCCTCGATGCCGCCGAGCACGATGGGCACGTCCTTGAAGGCTTCGCGGCAGCGCTGCGTGTAGACGATGGTGCAGCGGTCCGGGCGCCGCCCGCCCTCGCCGCCGGCCGTGTAGGCGTCGTCGTGGCGCAGCCGCCGATCCGCCGTGTAGCGGTTGACCATCGAATCGAGGTTGCCGCCGGTGACGCCGAAGAACAGCCTCGGCCTGCCGAGCGCCTTGAACGGCTCCGCCGAATGCCAGTCGGGCTGCGCGATGATGCCGACCCGGAAGCCCTGCGATTCGAGCAGCCGGCCGATGATGGCCATGCCGAAGCTCGGGTGGTCCACGTAGGCGTCACCCGTCACCAGCACGATGTCGCAGGACTCCCATCCGAGCGCCGCCATCTCGGCGCGACTCATCGGCAGGAACGGCGCCGCCCGTCCGGTGGACGGCGGCCTGCAGGCCAAGGGGGCCACGGTCTGTTCGGCGTAAGCTCGGGATTCCATGGATCCCTGCATAGGCCGCCGAGACCGCGATCTCAACGAATGGCAGGGTGGCGACGGGGTGGCGAGGGGCGAGCGCGTCTCGGAGCGGCCGTGCCTTGCCTCCGGCCTGCACCGGGCGCGGGCGCGCCGCCCCGGCCGCGGGACGGGACGCGGGCGCCGTTCCCGCCGGAAGACAGTTCATTCAGGGATCGCCCAGACCGAGCTGCGCCTTGTCGGTGAGCCGATCGTTGCGGAACGTCAGCGTGACGTTGGCGCCGTACGTGCCGCGCCCGGGCCAGGAATAGGTCGCGCGCGAGACCCGGCCGACGATCAGGTGCGACACGCGACGGCCGTCGCAGCCCAGACGCGCCCGCACCTGCCGGTGGGTCATCCCGGTCCTGAGGGCCGCGTAGCGCGCGGAATCGACGCGGCAGCCCGCCTTCGAGGCGGCCGCCTCGGTAGTCGGTGCGCCGAGGAGCGCCAGGACGAGCGCCAGGACGAGCGCGAGCGGGAGCGTGCGCCGCATCGGTCAGCCCGGCTCGCCCGCACCGCGGCCATCCGCGTTCGCCGGGGACTTGGATTTGGAATTGGACGGTCCGTCGGCCTCTGCGGACCGGATCTCCACCTTGAGATCCTGCCGCATGTCCTGAAGGTGATCCGTCACCACCCGCTCGCCGGCCTTGAGCCCGGCCAGGATCGCGGTGTCCTCGCCGAAGCTGTCGCCCGTCGTCACCGGCTTCTGGCGCACGACGCCCTGATCGTCGACCACGTAGACGATCTGCTGGGCGAGCCGGGCCGACAACGCGACCGTGGGGACGAGGAGCTTCTCCTCTGTGCCGGTCTTCACCCGTGCGCGGACGAACTGACCGGGCAGGAAGCGCTCGTCGGTGTTCGGCAGCAGCGCGCGCACGAGGCGTCGGGCGGTGCGGGGGTCGAACCGGTTGTCGAGCTGATAGACCTTGGCGTCACGCACGGGCTTGCCGGCCTCGTCCATCACCTCCACGGCCACGGGCCCGCTCTGCATCGCCTCGCGCAAAGCCTCGGAATCCTCGGAGGAGAGGGCCATCTGCACGTCGATCGGGTCGAGCTGCACCACGGTGACCAGCTCCGTCTGGTTCTCGATGACGAGATCGCCGGGATTGATGATCGACAGGCTCGCCCGCCCGTCGAAGGGCGCGTTGACCACCGCGTAGTCGAGGTTGAGATTCTGCCGGGCGATGGCGGCCTCGGCTCCTTGGACCTGCGCCGAGGCCGAGGCCGCGTTCGACTGGAGCTGCTGAAGGCGCTGCTCCGAGGCGTAGCCCTTGTCGGCCAGCGTGTCGGTGCGGCTCACCTCGGCCTGCGCGAACTGGAGCTGCGCCTTGGCCTGCGCCTCCTGCGCCTGGGCCTGGGCGAGCGCCACCTGGAACGGGCGGGGGTCGATCCGGAACAGCACCTGCCCCTTCTTCACGTGGCCGCCCGGCTCGAAGGGGCGCTCGGTGACGTTGCCGGTCACCCGCGCCTGCAGGGCCGCGTCCTGCTGCGCGATGATCGTCCCCGTGTAGGTGAAGCTGATCGGCACGGCCTCGGTCCGCGCCGCCGTTACCGTGACGGCGATCGGCGGCTCGGTCTCGGCGGTCTCCGACGGCCGGTCCGACCAGGGCAGCGCGCCCAACAGGGCGGACGGTTCCGGCCGGCCCATCGCGAACCAGCCGCCCGCGGCCAGGACCAGCGCGGCGCCACAACCGAGAAATCCGTACCGCACTCCCGCCCGCACGCCGACCGCTCCCCCGCTGCGGCGCACCGGGCGCCGGACCGGACGGGGAACACGCCAAACGCCGTCGCGTTGCACGCCCGGTCGTCGCGACCACCGATCCACCGTCGAGGTCCGATGTTCGCCCGCTTTGTCGACCGGCCGGTCCTGGCGGCCGTCATCTCGGTTCTGATCACGCTGATCGGCGCCGTGGCCGGCCTGACCCTGCCGATCGCGCAGTTTCCCGAGATCGCGCCGCCGATCATCAACATCCAGGCGACCTATCCGGGCGCCAGCGCGCAGCAGGCCTACGACGCGGTCACGACCCCTCTCGAGCAGGAGATCAACGGCGCCCAGCACCTGCTCTACATCGCCTCGACCAGCAACACCGACGGCAGCGTCAACCTCGACGCGACCTTCGAGATCGGCTCCGACCTCGATGCCGCCGCCGCGGAGGTGCTGACCCGGGCGAACCGCGCGGAGGCGAAGCTCCCGGCCTCGGTGCGCGCGCAGGGCCTGGAGATCCAGAAGAGCTCCCGCCAGCGGCTCGGCAACATCGTGCTCTACGCCGATCCGGGCGCCCCCTACGACGAGCTGTTCTTGGCCAACTGGGCCGAGACCCAGGTGATCAAGCCGCTCCGCCGCGTCGACGGCATGGGCCGGATCCAGAACTTCTCCCAGAAGCGCTACGCCATGCGCCTATGGCTCGACCCGGTGAAGATGGAGGCGCTCGCGATCAGCCCCGACGCGGTGATCCGCGCGGTGAGCCAGCAGAACGAGCAGATCACCACCGGCTCGCTGGGCAAGCCGCCGACCGACGGCAAGCCCACCGCCTTCGAACTCCAGGTCGTGACCCAGGGACGGCTGAGCCAGCCCCAGGAATTCGCCAACATCCTGCTGCGGGCCAATCCGGACGGTTCCGTGGTCCGGGTCCGGGACGTGGCGCGGGTGGAGCTCGGCTCGGAGCAGTACGGCGTGCGCTCCAGCTTCGACGGGCAGCCCTCGGCGACGCTCGGCCTCTACCAGACGCCCGGCGCCAACGCCGTCCACGTCATGGACGGGGTGAAGAGCACCATGGCCGAACTGGCGCAGCGCTTTCCCCCCGGACTCAAGTACAAGATCGCCCTCGACCGGACCGAGTTCGTCCGGGAGGCGATCCGCGAGGTGGTTCACACCCTGTTCGAGGCGCTGATCCTCGTGGTCGTGGTCACCTACCTGTTCCTGCAGAACTGGCGGGCGACGCTGATCCCCTCCATCGCCGTGCCGGTGGCGCTGGTCGGGACCTTCGGGCCGATGGCGCTGCTCGGCTTCTCCTTCAACACCCTGAGCCTGCTCGGCATGGTGCTGGCGGTCGGCCTCGTGGTCGACGACGCGATCATCGTGGTCGAGAACACCGAGCGGCTGATGGACGAGGGCATGGAGCCGCGCCCGGCCGCCCGCGAGGCGGTGAACGAGGTCGCCGGCCCGGTGATCGCCACCACCCTGGTGCTGGCGGCCCTGTTCGTGCCGGTGGCCTTCATCCCGGGCCTCACCGGCCAGCTCTACAACCAGTTCGCCCTGACCATCGCGATCTCGGTGCTGATCTCCGCCGTCGTATCGCTCACCCTGACGCCGGCTCTGTGCGGCCTGATCCTCAAGCACCGTCCGGAGGGGGCCGGGGCGCACCGGAGCCGGTGGAAGGCGCCGCTGCGCTGGTTCAACCGGACGCTGGAGCGGGCCGCGGGCCTGCTCACCGCGATGATCGGGCGGCTCACCCGCCACATCGTGCTCGTCGGCCTCGCCTTCGCGGCCTTCGCGGCACTCACGGTGCTCCTCGTGATGCAGCGCCCGACCGGCTTCGTCCCCAACGAGGACCAGGGCTACTTCTTCGCCGACGTCGCCCTGCCGAAGGGGGCCGCGGTGGC
This sequence comes from Methylobacterium sp. A49B, assembly GCF_053346215.1. Classification (NCBI taxonomy): domain Bacteria; kingdom Pseudomonadati; phylum Pseudomonadota; class Alphaproteobacteria; order Hyphomicrobiales; family Methylobacteriaceae; genus Methylobacterium; species Methylobacterium sp. A49B. The sequence continues at coordinate 114,301 of NZ_JBKFBO010000070.1, read as the reverse complement.
GCGCACCGACCGGATGGTCGAGCGGCTCGGCCGGAGCCTGCGGGACATGCCGGAGGTCGATCACACGATCGGCGTCGTCGGGCGCAGCATCCTCGCCGACGCGGTGGCGCCATTCTACGGGTTCCAGATCCCGGTCCTGAAGCCCTGGGGCGAGCGGGCGGCCTCGGCCGACGCCATCATCGCCCGCGTGCAGAAGGAATTCCGGCACGATCCGGACGGGAAGGTGCGGGTGGTCAACCCGTCGCCGCTGCCGGGGCTCGGCACCCGCAGCGGCCTGACGCTCGAGATCCAGGACCGCAGCGGCACCGGGGGCCTCAAGCTCGCCGAGGCGGCCCAGCGCTTCATCGACGAGCTGGAGAAGAGCCCCAACATCGCCCAGGCGCTGCCGACGACGAGCTACGGCGTCCCGCAGATCCGCCTGGAGATCGACCGGGCCAAGGCCGAGCAGCTCGGCGTGCCGCTTCAGAACCTGTTCGACGCGCTCGGGACCTATGTCGGGTCGAGCTTCGTCAATCTCTTCAACCGCTTCGGCTTCGTCTATCAGGTCTACGTGCAGAGCGAGGCCACGGGGCGGCGCACGATCCAGGATCTGGAGGCCCTGCCGGTCCTCAACAGCCGGGGCGAGCCGGTGCGGATCGGCTCCCTGGTGCGGGCGGAGTTCACCACCGGCCCCACCGCGGTCCTGTCCTACAACACCTATCCGGCCATCGAGGTGGCGATCGAGGTGGCCGCCAGCGCGAGTTCCGGAACGGTGCTCAAGCAGGTCGAGGCGCTGGCCAAGAGCCGCCTGCCCTCGGACTATGCCGTCGAATGGACCGACGTCGCCTACCAGGAGAAGGTCGCGGGCGGCTACGCGCCTCTGATCTTCGGCCTCGGCGTGCTGATGATCTTCCTGCTGCTCGCCGGGCAGTACGAGTCGCTGCGCCTGCCCTTCGTGATCCTGCTGGCGACGCCGATCGCGATCTTCGGGGCGATCGGCTTCCTGGCTTTGCGCGGGCTCGAACTCGACATCTTCGGCCAGATCGGGCTGCTGCTGCTCGTCGGGCTCGCCGCCAAGAACTCGATCCTGCTCGTCTCCTTCGCAGAGGATCTGCGCCGACAGGGCGAGGACGTTCTCAAGGCGGCCCAGGACGCGGCGCGCCTGCGCATGCGCCCGATCCTCATGACCTCCTTCGCGTTCATCACCGGCTCGATCCCGCTCGCCATCGCGAGCGGCGCCGGGGCGCATGCCCGCGTCTCCATGGGGACGGTGGTGATCGGCGGCCTCGTGGTGGCGACCTTCATCACCCTGTTCATCACCCCGACCTTCTACGTCGCCTTCGAGCGGCTGCTCGGACGCCGCGACGCTGCCGGTGAGACGCGATCCGGGCCGGAAGGCGCCGCGCAGCCGGCCGAGTAGCCGCGTTGGTCCGTCAGGAAGACGGCCGCGCCGGCCCCGGAATCGACGGCGAGGGGGAGCCGGTGCGGCCATGAAGACCGTCATGCCGCGCTGGCGGCTGATCCTGTCCCGAACCCTCCGCCAGGCCTGGGTCCGCGCCGCCCTCTACTGCGTCGGCGGCGTCCTGGCGGCCCTGGTGGCGTGGCGCTTCCAGTTTCACGTCGAGGAAAACTTCGCCCTCAGCGTCGGCGCCGACGCCGTCGGCAACGTCCTGAGCATCCTGGCCTCCTCGATGCTGACGGTGACCACCTTCTCGCTGACCGTGCTGGTGAACGCCCTCGGTTCCGCCTCGTCAGGAGTGACCCCGCGCGCCACGACCCTGTGGAGCGAGGACCGGCGGGCCCACGACGCGCTCGCCACGTTCCTCGGCGCGTTCATGTTCTCGGTGGTCGGGATCATCGCCCTGTCGACCCGCCTCTACGGGCCGGGCGGTCGCCTCGTGCTGCTGGGTGCGACCGTGGTGGTCATCGGCCTGATCGTGGTCACGCTCCTGCGCTGGATGCAGCAGCTCACCCGCTTCGGACGGGTCGGCGAGACGATCCGGCTGGTCGAGCACGCGGCGGCGCAGGCCCTGCGCGCCCGGCGCGACCGGCCACATCTCGGCGGGATCCCCCCGGATCCGGCGCATCGCCACGCGCGGCCGGTCCTCTCGGACCGGATCGGCTACATCCAGCACGTCGACCTATCGTCGCTGACGCGGGCGCTGGATGGCCGCGACGTGATGCTGGACGTGGCCGTGCTGCCCGGCGCCTTCGTCCATAAGGCCACGCCGCTCGCCTTCGTGGATCCGGATATGAAGGCAGACGCACTGGCCGCAATCCGCCGGGCCTTCCTGATCGCCGACGACCGCGCCTGGGAGCAGGATCCGCGCTTCGGGCTGTCGGTCCTCGCGGAGATCGGATCGAAGGCGCTTCCGCCGACGGCCGCCGATTACGGGACGGCCATCGCGGTCATCGGCGCCGGGTTGCGCGTGCTCTCGGAATGGGTCCCGGATCCGGACCGGCCGCCGCCTGAACCCGAGCATCCGCGCATCCGCGTCCCGGCCCTGTCGACGGAGGACCTGATCGCCGATTTCTTCCATCCGCTGGCCCGCGAGGGCGGCGGGATCGTGCAGGTTGGCGTGCGGCTGCAGAAGGTGCTGGCGGCCCTGCGGAGCCTGTCTCCTGAGCGCTTCTCCGTCGCGGCCGGGCGCGCCTCGATGCTGGTCACGGAGCACGCGGGCTTCGCCCTCGTGGTCCCATCCGAGAAGGCCGCCGTGGAGGCCCTGACGCTCCGCTGACACCGCCAGGCGCGCCATAGGCGCGTTCTCCCGCCTGCCGCCACGACGCTCCGGAACGACCGCGCCGCGGCGCCAATCCGCGCCCGATCGGAACCGCCGATCCGCCGATCCATTGGGTCAACGAACAATCACCGGCTGGCTGCCAAGGATGGATGGATCGATGGTCGGAACGCGCACCCTTTCTGACAGATCCGCCCGGGTTTCCATGATCCGCGCGGCCATCGGTGCCAGCGCGCTGATCCTGCTCTCCGGGCCGGTGCTGGCTCAGTCGGCAGCAAGCCGGATCGACCAGCCGACGCCGGGCACGCTTCCTTCCGGTGTCAGCACCACGAAGGGCGGCGCTTCCCCAGCCGAGCGGTCGACCGGCTCCGTGTCGCCGCCGAGCGCCATCTCCGCGTCGACGGATGTCATGCAGGGCGGCAGCACCGGTTCCGAATCCAGCCGGGGCAAGAATGCGCGCACCAACCCGCTCGATCACCTCCCGCCGGAGTACAAGCGATAGATCGAACGCCCTCAGGCGGCGCGATCGCCCCCCGGCGCCCGCGCGGCACGAGGGGAACCGCCGGATTGCTGGCTCGAGGGTAATACCGAGCGCGCGGAGCCTTCGTTCGCGCAGCCGGTTCGTTGGGCAGCCAAACTTCAACCCTGAACAGCCGAAAGGGCATCCGAATGGTCGACACGGACAGGATTGCGGGCGCCGCACGTGAACTCGGCGGCAAGGTGCAGGGCGCGGTCGGCGACTTGGCCGGCTCGAACGGCGTCTCCGTCGAGGGGCGCCTTCGCGAAGCCCACGGTGCCGCCGAGAACCTCTATGGCCAAGCCAAGGACGCAGTTCGGCATGCGGCTGACGAGGTCTCGGACCACGCTGCGGAGGCCTACGATCGGGGCCGCCACTACGCGTGGGAAGGCCATGAGAGATCCGCCGAGTGGCCCCATGCCTCCCTCCTCGTCGCGGGCCTCGTCGGCTTCGGCCTGGGTTTCCTCATCAGCCGGCTCTGAACCGGGCCGCCCACGCTCGCCGCCGTCCATGGCGCCGAGCGTTGCGGGCCGCCGAGGCGAGGCCGTAGCGCCGCCGCAACGGCGCAGGTCGTCCGCGCGGGCCGCGCCCGGGGCGCGTTGACCTCGAGCCGGTCCGCCGACTAGATCAGCGCATGCGCAGGTTCAACGACCGAACGGCTCGCCGCCGCGCGGTCATTGCCGTGACCGCGCTCTACGCGCTGCTGCTCCAGGCCTTCCTGATCGCGGTCTACCCCGCGGCGCCGCTGGCCGGCACCGATCGCGTGATCTGTGCCGAACACGGGGGTGGGGTGCCCGCCGACGACGGGAGCCCGCCCTGCCGGCAGCATCCCTGCTGCATCCTGGCCCAGGTGGCCCAGCCCCTGGCCCAGCCCCCATCCGCGCCGGCCGAGGAACCTGCCCGGCCGCGCCGGATGACCGCGCTGCCCTGGAGGCCGACCGCGCCCCTCGGCCCCCGTGCCCCGCCCGACCCCGCCGTCAGCTCCCGAGGTCCGCCGACCGCCTGATCGATCCGTTTCCCGATCGCTCAGACCCGGACCCTCCCATGTCGATCTCGCTTCAGGGCAGCACCTCCTCCATCGGGGCGGTGGCTGCGGCGCGCGTGTCCCGCGACGCCGTCTACCGCGCCGTCTGGCGCTGGCACTTCTTCGCCGGCCTGATGTGCCTGCCCTTCCTGATCACGCTCTCGGCGACCGGCGCGCTGTACCTGTTCCAGAGCGAGATCAACGCGACGGTGTTCGCCTACCGGACCCGGGTCGCCGCGCAGCCCACACCGCCGCTCGGCCCCGACCGCCTGATCTTCAACGCCACGCAGGCCGTACCCGAGGGCACGCCGGTCTCCTACACCGACCCGCGCGACGCGGACGGCGCGGCGGTGGTCACGGTCGCGGACGGCGCCCGCAAGGTCCTCGTCTTCCTCGATCCCTACACCGGCAGCGTCCTCGACCGGGTCGACCGGGACGGCGAGTTCTTCATGGTCGTGCGGCACCTGCACAGCCTCGCCTATTTCGGACCCTGGGCCAACGCGCTGATCGAGATCGTGGCCGGCTTCGCGATCATCCTGGTGGCGACGGGGGTCTATCTGTGGTGGCCGCGGGGCCAGGACGGGGGCGTCGTCTCGGTCCGCGGCACGCCGCGGCGGCGCGTCTGGTGGCGCGACCTGCACGCCGTGACCGGGCTGGTGGCCGGGGGCGGCCTGTTCTTCCTGGCGCTGACTGGCCTGCCGTGGTCGGTCTGGTGGGGCGACCAGTTCCGGGCCTGGACGAACGCGGCCGGGCTCGGCCAGCCGGCCGCCCTGTGGGCGAACAAGCCGGTCTCGAACGTGCCCATGGGCGAGATGCTCACCACCGCCGGCTGGACGCTGCAGGACGCGCCGGCGCCGAAGTCGCAGTCGGCGGGGGCCGCCCGGAGCCTCGGCGTCGACGAGGCCGCGCGGGTCCTCGCGCGCCTCGGCATGCCGCGGGGCTACGAGCTGTCGCTCCCGATCGGCCCGACCGGGATCTACGCGGCGGCGGCCTATCCGCGCGACGTGAACCGGCAGCGGATGATCTCCCTCGACCAGTACACCGGCAAGCCGCTCGTGGACGTCCGCTTCACCGATCTCGGCCCGGTCGCGCGGGCGGTGCAGTACGGCATCGGCATCCACAAGGGCGAGCACTGGGGCCGGGCCAACCAGCTCGCGATGCTGGCCTTCTGCCTCGGCACGATCCTGCTCTCGGTCACCGCCGGAACCATGTGGTGGAAGCGGCGCCCGCGTGGCGGCCTCGGCGTGCCGCCCGGGCCGCGCGACCGGCGCGTCGCCGCGACCGTGACGGGGATCGTGCTCGGCCTCGGGATCCTGTTCCCGCTGACCGGGTTGGCGATCCTGGCCATGCTCGGCCTCGACGTCGCGACCGCGCGCGCCGTCCGGAGCCGGACGGCCTGAGCGCGCCGGAACGGGAGCAGCTCCCGTGCTCGCGCGCATGCGATCGGTGGGATCGGCACGCCGGCTCAGCACCGGCCTGATCCTGCTCGCCCTGTGGCTTCAGGCGCTAGCGCCCGCCTCCGCCCTGATGGACCGCGCGCGGCAGGCCCGGGCGCAGGCGACGGCCGTCGACGCACTGATCCACGCGGCGATCTGCGGGCGGGTTCAGGACCGCGCCGTCGCTGCGGACGCGCCGGCCGACCCTGTGGTCTGCGACCGGTGCCCCTTCTGCCGCTGCACCGCGGCCGCCCCCCTGCCGGTGGTGCCCGACGCCCGCGTCGGGTGCCTCGTCTGGCAACGGATCACCTGGCCGATCCCGCCGCCGGCCCACGACGTCCGGCCACCGCGCATCGCCGGCCGGGCCCGCGCGCCTCCCGCGACCGTCTGAGTGCGGCCCAGTCCGGGCCGCTCGGCATTCCGCGCCCAGCCCGCCTGCGTTCAGACGAGACCCGAGATCATGTCCATCCCCCCTGCCACCAGACCGGGACGCGTCGTCGCCCTGCTGCTGGCCGCGAGTCCGCTCGGCATCACCGCCGCCCAGGCCCAGCAAGCCGTCACCCTGGAGGAGCTGTCCGTCGTCGGCGAGGGCGGCGCACCCGGACCCGTGGCAATAGCGCGGCCCGCAAGCGCCGGCCCGGCTCCGGCCGTCCCGACCCCGATCGCCGCCCCCGTGGGCACGGTGAACACAGCGATCGGCCGCCAGGCCGTCATCGACGACCGGCCCGCGGTCAACATCGCCGACGTCGCGCGCAACAGCCCCGGCGTCACCATCCGCCAGGGCAACGGTCCGCGGGACGTGATCATCTCCATCCGCGGCAACAACGCCCGCGCCACCGGCGTCTCGCGCAACGTCGTCGTGCTGGAGGACGGCTTCCCCGTCACCCAGGCCGACGGCTCCTCGCGCTTCGACATCACCGACCCGCGCGCCTACAGCAGCCTCGACGTGTTCCGCGGGCCGCAATCGGCGCTGTTCGGCAACTATGCCACCGGCGGCGCGCTCGTCTTCAACACCCGGCGCGGAGCGGCGATCAATGGCGTCGAGTACGGGGTCGACGCCGGCAGCTTCGGCTACCTCAACAACTACGCCACCGTCGGCGGGATCAGCGGGCCTTTCGAGTACAGCCTGTTCACCAGCGACGCCCGGGGCAATGGCTTCCAGGGCCACAGCGCGTTCAACACGCAGACGATCAACTTCCTCGGCACATACGCACCGACCCCGGACAACCGCTTCACGCTGAAGATCATCAACAACGAGATCCAGGCGAACCTGCCGGGCCGCAGCTCGCTGCTCCAGTTCTACCAGAATCCCTACCAGCGCGGCTGCGCCTCGGCGCTCGCCGCGGCGCCCGGCTGCGTGACCTACACCCTGCCGATCAACGGCCGCAACGGCGCCACCGTGCCGGTCACGGCCGACGAGGGCGGCTTCTTCCGCGGCGACCGGCGCACCATCGTCGGCGGTCGCTACGAGCACGATTTCGACGCCGACACGACCTGGCGCACCCAGCTCGTGTTCGACGACCGCAACATCAACCAGCCGTTTTACACCACGTCGTCACGGGGTGACTTCCCCGGCTTCAACGTCCTCTCCGACGTGACCCGGCGGGGCGACCTGTTCGGGCTGCCGATGACCGGCTACGTGGCGCTGGCCTACAACACGCTCAATTCCAACTCGCTCACCTACTTCCGTGCACCCTACGGGGGGGCCAGGCTCGGCGCCCTGAACGCCAACCTTGCGGCGACGCAGGATAACCTCGGCGGCCGGGCCCGGATCGAGCTGCAGCTGTCCGACCAGTGGACTGCGGTCGCCGGCATCAGCGCCGAGAACACCGCGATCAACGGCCGCAACATCGCCTACAGCTACCCGACCGCCGGGGGCGTGACCGCCACCACCGCCAATCTCGACCGCACCTTCCTCAACGTCGCGCCCGAGTTCTCGCTGACTTACCGGCCGGATCAGGAATGGCGCTTCCTCGGTCGGGTCGCTGCCGGCTACGCCACACCCTCGGCCTCGAACTTGACCGTCACCCCGGCGGGCGTGCCGGGCAACAACACGCAGCTCCAGACGCAGGAGAATCTCGGCTTCGACCTTGGCGCCGCTTGGTCGCCGCTGCCCGAGCTGCAGGTCTCCGTCACGGGCTTCTACGAGTTCTTCCGCAACGAGTTGATCTCGCAATCGCCGGGTGCCGGACTGCTGACCTATTTCTTCAACGCCCCAGCATCCGAGCATCGCGGCGTCGAGGTCGGCGGGACCTGGACGTCGCCGGACGGCTGGCGGGCCACGCTGGCCTACACGCACGACGACCAGATCTACACGACCTACACGGAGCAGCTCAGCGCCGGGACGCGCACGGCGCGGTTCAACCGGGCGGGCAAGCAGATCCCCGGCGTGCCGATGGACGCGGCTCTGGCCCGGTTCGGGTACGAGCAGACCACGGGGCCCTGGGCCGGATTGGGGGCTTTCGTCGAGACGGTCTACCAGAGCGATTTCTACCTCGACAACGCCAACCTGCTGAAGGCACCGGGCTTCACGATCGTGAACCTCAACGTGCACTACGACCGGGTCCTCTCCGGCGCGGCCGAGGTGGGCTTCGCCAAGCGGCTGAGCCTGTACTTCGAGGTCCGGAATCTGTTCGACCGGGTCTACACCAACGCGGCGCAGAACCTCGCGGACACGATCAGCGGGACGACCGGCCTGCAGAACGGCGCGGGCGTGCTGGCCGCCACCTCCGGCTCGATCTTCGCCGGCGCGCCGCGCAACTTCGTCGGCGGGATGAAGCTGGCCTTCTGACCGGATCTTCCGTCATCACCCCCATCCGCCACCGACCAAACGGAGCATGCCATGCGATTCACGAACCGTCCCATCCTCGCGCGCGCCGCCCTCGGCCTGGCCACGCTGCTCGCCGCCACCACCGCCGGCGCGGCGGCGGATTATGCGGCCGGCCCGCTCAAGATCGGCCATCCCTGGTCGCGTGCCACGCCCAACGGTGCCCAGGTCGCGGGCGGCTATCTCGCCGTCACCAACACCGGCTCTGAACCCGACACGCTGACCGGCGCGACGATCGAGGAGGCCGGCCGGGCCGAACTGCACACGATGTCGATGGAGGGCGGGGTGATGAAGATGGCCCCCGTCGAGGGCGGCCTCGTGATCAAGCCCGGCGAGACGGTCACGCTCAAGCCGGGCGGCTACCACCTCATGTTTCTCGACCTGAAGGGCCCGCTGAAGAAAGGCCAGTCGGTCAAGGGTACGGTGACCTTCGCCAAGGCCGGCACCGTGCCGGTGGACTTCACCGTGGAGGGTATCGCCGCGAAGGCGCCCGCCTCGGGGGCCGCCGAGATGGACCACGGCGGCATGGAACATGGTGGCATGGGGCATGGTGGCCACGCGCACTGAAGGACCGCCCGGCCGGCCTCCGAGAGCCGCTCCCGATCGGGAGCGGCCCTAGGCCGGGACTTCGGCCGATTTCCCCGGCAGACGGCGGGGCGCCCCGTCGAAGCGGGCGACCTTGCGGGCGGCAAACAGCATCAGCGCCGCGAGGACCAGCATCGCGCCGTCGAAGGCGAGGAAAACCGGCTCGACATGCGCCTCTCCGGCAATCCGGAGCGCGGCGGCACGGCCGAGATCCGCGACCGCGACCGCGCCGAACAGCCCGGCCGTCGCCGTGAGCGTCTCCCGCCACGCCCGCCGGTGCGCGCGGAGGAACGCGGCCAGGGCGACGAGGAGCCAGACGGCGAAGAACGCCCGAACCTCCCACTCCGCCCGCTCCGGCAGTGTGGCGGGCAGGACCCGGTTGGCCAGGAAGTACCCGGCGATCGCCGCCGGCAGACCGGCGACCGTCGCGACGTTCAGGCCCTGGACGAGGCGCAGGCCGAAGCCCCGGGGCGCGTCCCCCTTGGGCAGGCGCGCCACCGTCCACAGCAGCAGCCCGGTCGCCACCATGGCGCTGCCGGCGAGGCCGCACAGGAAGAACAGGATCCGCAGCGCCGGGCCGGCGAAGTGGGCCTCGTGCAGGCCGACCATCGCGGTGAAGGTCTTGGTCGGCGGCTGCAGGCCGCCCGCGCGCACCTCCAGGACCGCGCCCGTCACCCCGTCGAAGGCGATCTGCGGGTGCTCGTGGGAGAGGCCGTGCGGCTCCTCGAACACCGCCACCACCGTGGCGTTGGCGTCCTTCGGGTTGACGATCGTGATCCGCTCCAGGGGCTCGGCGATCCTCTCCATCGCGCCCACCACCAGCGGCCCGACCGGAGCCAGCGCGCCGGGCTGGCCGGCGGGCGGACGCGGCGCGGTAATCTGGCCGGATTCGGCGAAGTAGCGCGGGCTGTCGCCGCGATAGGCCGTGCTCAGCCCCCAGGGCACGTACATCACCATGAGCGTGGCGAGCCCGGTATAGGTGATCATCAGGTGGAACGGCAGGGCGAGGACGCCCGTGACGTTGTGCGCGTCGAGCCAGCCGCGCTGGGCGGACTTGTCCCGGCGGAAGGTGAAGAAGTCGGCGAAGATGCGCCGGTGCGTGACGATGCCTGAGATCAGCGCCACCAGCATGATGATCGCGCAGGCGCCGACGATCCAGCGGCCCCAGAGCGGCGGCAGGTTCAGCTCGAAGTGGAAGCGGTAGAGGAAGTCCCCGCCGCGGGTCGCCCGCGCCGCCGCCGGCGCGCCGCTGTCGGGATCCAACAGGACGTGCCCGGGCGGCCGGCCCGGCCCCGTCCGCCAGAACAGCTCCAGCACCGGCCTCTCGGCCTGCGGCAGCGCGAGGAACCACGTCCGCGCGCCACCCGCATGGGTCTGCAGGTAGGCGACGCCGCGCTCGGCCGCCGCCGCGAGCTCCGCCGGCCCGAAGGTCCGGTCGGTGCGGAGTTCGGGCCGCATCCACTGCGAGATCTCGGTCCGGTAGTAGCTCGCCGTGCCCGTCACGAAGACGGCGAACAGCACCCAGCCGACGACGAGGCCCGACCAGGCGTGGAGCCACGCCATCGACTGCCGGAAGGTCTTGCCCACGGCGCGCGCCTCACCAGCGGTAGCGCAGGGTCGCGTAGACCGTGCGCGGCAGGCCGTAATAGCAGCCGGAATAGGTGAAGCACCCGGTCACGTAGCGCTCGTCGAGCAGGTTCTGGATGTTGATCTGCCCGGTGAGCCCCGTCAGCCGCGGGTCGAGATGCTTCATGTCGTAGGAGGCGACGGCGTCGACCAGCACGCTCTCGGGCACCTGGAAGGTGTTGGCCGGATCGCCCCAGGACGGGCCGAGGTAGCGCACGCCGCCGCCGAGGCCGAGGCCGAGCAGCGGGCCGTCGGTGAAGCGGTAGTCGACGAACAGCGAGGCGGTCGTGTCCGGCACCTGCACAGGGCGCAGGCCCTGGAGCGGCACCTGCCGGCGGGTCAGGTCGTTGGTGGTGAAGCCGGTGTCACGGATGTTGCGGATGTCGAGGAGCGAGAAGCCGCCGATCAGGCTGAGGCCCTCGGCGAGGGTGGCCCGCGCCTCGAACTCGACGCCCTGCACGCCGACCTCGCCGGTCTGCACGAAGAAGCCGGGATTGACCGGGTCGGAGGTGGTCGCGTTCGAGCGGCGGATGTCGAAGAACGCGGTGGTCAGCAGGATGTCGGTGCCGGGGGGCTGGTACTTGATGCCGGCCTCGTACTGGTTGCTGGCGATCGGATCCGGGACGCGCCCCGCCGAGCCGAAGGCCGTGTCGAAGATCCGCCCGCTGACGATCGGCTCGAACGCCTCGCTGTAGGAGACGTACGGGGCGACGCCGCTGTCGAACAGGTAGAGCAGGCTGGCGCGGCCGGTGAAGGCCTCGGCCGGCACGTCCTGGATGGTCAGCCCGTTGGGCGCGAAGGTGCGGGTCGGGCCGGTCTGCCGGGCGGTGTCGTAGCGGCCGCCGAGCGTCAGGATGAAGCGGTCGAACTTCGCCTGATCCTGGAAGTACACGCCGGTCTGCTGGGCGTCGATCCGCGCGGTCGCCGTGAAGGCCGGGAAGGCGATCGGCAGCTCATGGTTCGGCGCCAGTGCGTTGAGGCTCGTCGTCGCCGGGAACGGTCCGGTGACCGACCGCGTGCTGAAGGTCCGGTGGTCGACGCCGAGCAGCGCCGTGTGGGCGATCGGGCCGGTGTCGAAATCGGCGATGACATTGTTGTCCATCGTGTAGGCTTCGATATCGACCTGGGTGCCGCCGACCGAGCGGCCGATGATCGGCCCGCTCGTGTACGGGCCGTTGACGTCGCCGAAGGTCGTGAACACGCTGCGGTAGTCGCCCTCCGAGCGCAGGTAGCGGCCGGCTGAGTGGAAGCGCAGGGTCTCGGTGATCCGGTGGTCGAACAGGTACTCGACGGAGGCCTGCGTGCGGTCGGAGCGCTCGATATTGCGGTCGCCGTCGTAGAAGTTCACCGGCAGCCGCCCGAAGATTCCGTTGCCGAAGTTGCGCGCGAATACCGTGCCGACCGCCGGGAAGCCGCCGTAGAAGCCCGAGAACGGATCGCGCTGGTAGTTGGCGAAGATCGTGAGCGACGTGTCGGTGGAGGGCCGCCACGTGATGCTGGGATTGATGAAGGCGCGCTCGACCTTCGTGGTCACGGCCGGCCCGTCGCCGTTCCAGCCGAGGCCGATGACCCGGTAGGCGAACTGGTCGGCGAACCCCGGGATATCGGACTCGATCGGTCCGCCGATATCGAAGCCGCCGCGGACCTCGCTGAAGCCGCCGCCCTGGACGAAGATCTCGCCGTGGCGGACGAATTGCGGGACCTTCGAGACGAGGTTGACGAGGCCGCCCGGGCCGGACTGCCCGTAGAGGACCGAGGCCGGCCCCTTGATGATGTCGACCCGCTCCAGGCGGTAGGGATCGACGGTGGGGAAGGCGTCGCGGTTGGTCGGCAGGGCCATGTTGTCGAGGAAGATCGGCGCGGTGAAGCCGCGGATGTAGAACTGCTCCAGGCGCGTCGAGCCGGCGCCGCCCCGCTGCTCGGTGGTGACACTCGGCGTGAAGCGCAGCGCCTGGTTGATGGTCAGGGCGTTCTGGTCCTCGATCTGCTGGCGCCCGATGACCGACACCGACTGTGCCGTCTCCAGGATGGGCGTGTCGGTCTTCGTGCCGACCGTGCTGCGGCTGGCGACGTAGCCGGGCACGGCGCCGTTGGCTCCGCCGGCCCCGTACAGGTCGCCGTTCAGGGTACGACCGCGCGTCTCTCCCATCACGCTGAGTTCGGAAAGTTCGACGTCCGTGACGGGCGCGGGCTGGGCGAGCGCGCCCGTTCCGAGGGCCAGAAGAGATGTCGATGATATTAGGCTGACCCGGACAAGCCGCCGCACAGGAACGAACGCACGGGATGCGGCGGGCTCGCCAATAGATCTCGACATTATACCGACTCTAAACAGGATTGTACGGGCAAATCTGCGCGCTGACGTTCAGCTATCACGGATCCGTGAGCAGTATGTGCCGATGATGACACATAAACAAGAAAGCAATTTTGGTATTGATCTAATGAAAATATGCAGGACATACGGCGCCCGGGCCAGGACGATGGCCGCGTCATCCGGCTTGCCGAGTTCGCCTCGCTCCGGGGCGTCATCGACGATCAAGGGCAAGGCGGCCCCCTCTCCCGTGCGGACCGCGCGGACTTCGCCTTGGTCTGCCGCGACGATGAGGGTCGCGGCGACTCGCTCTCCGCGCGGCCGAGGCTACCTGCCTGACCGCCGGTGCGGTCAGCTCCGCGGCGGGGTCCAGACCGCGTCCCGCACCTGGATGGGCCGCGGGATGAGCCCGAGCCGGTGGAAGCGGTCGGCGGTCGCCTGCTGCTTGGCCACGAGCGCGTCCGTGATCGGCCCGACGCCGAACTCGGTCCGCGCGGCGACGACCGTCTCGATCGCGTACGGGACGCCCGTCACCGTCGCCAGCGCCTGCGCCACCTGATCGCGGTGGGTCTCGGCCCAGGCCGCCGAGTCCGCCAGGGCCGCTACCGCCGCCGTCACGACGCCTGGGTAGCGGTCGGCGAAGGTCCGGCTGGCCAGGAAGAAGTCTGAGACGGCATGCGTCTGACGGGACGTCGTCAGGACCCGGGTGTCACCGTGCGCCTGCGCCAGGGCAAGGTAGGGGTCCCAGATCACCCAGGCCTCGACGCTGCCGTTCGCGAAGGCGGGGCCGGCATCGGAAGGCAGCAGGTAGGCGGGCTTCACGTCGGCGAAACTCAGGCCCGACTTCTCCAGGGCCGTCACCAGCAGGTTGTGCGAGCTGGTGCCCCGCGCCACCGCGACCGTGCGGCCCTCGAGGTCGGCGACCGTCCGGACGGCCGAGCCCGCGCGCACCACGATGGCCTCGCCGTCGCCCGAGAGCACCGAGGCGCCGACATACACGAGGGTGCTGCCGGCCGCCTGCGCGAAGATCGGCGGCGTGTCCCCGGCAAAGCCGAAATCAATGCTGCCGGCGTTGAGGGCCTCGAGCAGCGGCGGCCCGGCCTGGAACTCGACCCAGCGGACGGCGATACCCAGCGGCGCCAAGCGCTTCTCGATGCTGCCCTGCCGGCGCGCCACCACGACCACGCCGACCTTCTGGTAGCCGATCCGGAATTCCTTCGGGGCGGCCGCGCCGGTCGCGCCGGTCGCGGTCGCGAGCCCGGCGCCGAGCGCGAGAAGCAGGGCGGCGGACCGGCGTCGAGTGATCGTCACGCGGACGTCTCCTTCGGGATCGGGGCGGGCGCTTTGCCCCACACGAGCCGGCCACAGGTTGCGGCGGGCCTCCGCCCGGGACTCGCGCGCCCGGATCGGCCCTGCACGGCCCCCTGCCTCAGGCGGTGCCGACGCGGTACTGTCGCGGCGGCGGCGCGCCGCTAATGGCGAAGGCCCCGACGCTCCGGTCCCGGTAGATCCGCGGGTTGTGGGACGCGATGGTGCGGGCGTTACGCCAGTAGCGGTCGAGGCCGAGGCCGGTCTTCACCGCCGACGCTCCCAGCGCGTCGAACAGGGTGGTCGTCGCCTGCAGCACGAGGTCGGTCACCACGCTCACCGCTTGGTTGACCTCGACATCGGCCAGCGTCGTGGCCCGGTCCGCCGCGGGGGCGTCACCGGCCCGATGGGCCGCGAAGGCGCGCTGGAGAGCCTCGGCGCTCTTCAACACCACGGCCCCGGCCGCGTAGGCGTTGGCCCGGACGCGGCCCACCACCGCCTGGATCTGCGGATCCTCCGCGGTGCGCCCGGCATTGCCGTGGCTGTAGACGCGGGTGCGCTCGGCCACCAGCCGCGCCACGTCCTCGGCCGCCGCCCGGCCGATACCGGCGAGCGTCGCCAGATGCACCAGCTGGAAGAACGCCATCGCGTAGGGGAAGCGGGCCGGATCGGGCTTGATCAGCGCCGGATCGAGCGCCACCCCCTCGAAGGTCGCGGTTCCGCTGGCCGTCAGCCCCTGACCGAACCCGTCCCAGTCGTCGACGATGGTCACACCGGGCGCCCGGACCGGCACCGCCGCGGTCACCGCGCCACCCGACTCGTCCTCGGCCGAGAGATGGATGTAGTCGGCGAACAGGGAGCCGGTCGTGTAGTATTTCCGGCCTTCGACCACGAGGCCCCCGTCGCGGCGCCGGACCACCGTGTCGAACGCGCCGACCTTGGCCGGTCCGGTCTCCGAGACGCCGCTGCCGAACGTGTCGCCGGCGCCGATCCGGGCGATCCACGTGGCGCGCCACTCGGCCGACGAGGCGCAGAGCGCGTCCTCTGTGAAGCCGAAATGCGCCCGGAGCGCGTTGGTGACGTTGGAATCGGCGCTCGACAGCTCGATCAGGAGCGCGAACAGCTCCGGCAGGCTGGCGCCGTGGCCGCCCTCCTCCGGCGCGAGCCGCAGGGTGGTGAAGTTCGCCTCCCGCAGCCAGCCGATCTCGGCATGGGGCAGGCCGCGCGTGCGGTCCCGTTCCGCCGCGGTGGCGCGGATCTCGGCGAAGACCGGGCGGAACCGGTCGGCCAAAGTCTCGTACCGTTCACTCGGACCCGCGCCCCAGCCCGCATCCGTCTGCGACATGATGGTGCATTCCTGATTCCAACTCGGCCCGGACGGGCATAACCAAGACATTGATGAGATAGCCTTCGATCTCAAGAGAGGAACGATGTTCGATCGACGCTTTGGAAGCGTCGTTTCCTTGAACCGATAGCAGAAATACATTCATCCAATCGGACGGGTGTCGGGGAAAGATCCATCTTCCGCATGCGGCACTGTCGGCGGGCCGCTCCGGGCTTCGGCTCGGATGAGACGTCGCCTATGGCTTCCGGCGGAAGCCTTCGAGCATCGCTTTCTCCGTCAGCGGGGGCGAAGCGAGCTGACCCGGGGCCGCGCGACCTCGACTCGCGTGGCGCAAAGGGATCGTTTCGCCGCGCTCGAGGACGGAGGTGCTGAGGCGATCGACCGGAAATGGCACTAGCCCGGCCGCGCGCGGCTTTCGCCAATGCTCGGACACATCTCACGTCACAGGAACAGCATCGCTGCCGATGCGCCTGAACGAAGCAGCTATTTCTACGACATGCGGCGAGATCAAAAAACCGTTTCATTGATCCTGAGCTCCGCCCAGGTCTTCAATAAGGCCGGCCGCGAGGGGGCGATGCGCTGCGCCGACCCGGCGCCGCAACCGCGTCTCCGACCGACCATCCCGAAAGCCCCTATGACCCGTGAGTACGCCGTGACCGACGACACCCCGTGGCGGAGCGCCCCGTCCCGCCGAACCCTGCTGCGCACGGGCCTGGGCGGGGCCGCCGCCGTGGCGCTCGGTGCACCGGCCCTGCACGCGGCGCCGCGCGAGGTGAAGATCAGCATGCAGCGCTCCTCGGTGCTGTTCACCGTGCTGAAGGTGCAGGGGACCCTCGCCGAGCGCCTCGCGCCGCTGGGCTTCACGCCGAGCTGGCACCTGTTCACCAGCGTGATCGAGCCGATGACGGCGGGGGCCGTCGACATCCACGCCGACGTCGCCGACGCGGTGCCGATCTTCACCCAGTCGGCCAGGGCGCCGCTGACCTTCTACGCCCGCGAGCGCGGCGCGCCGTCCGCCGAGGCGATCATCGTGCCGGCGGACTCGCCGATCCGCACGGTCGCGGACCTGAAGGGCCGCACGGTCGGCGTCTCGCGGGGCTCAGGCAGCCACTACGTGCTCGCCGCCGCGCTGAAGCGCGCGGACCTGAGCTTCGCCGACATCAAGCCAGCCTATCTCCAGGCGCCGGAGGGCGCGGCCGCTTTCGAGCAGGGCAGCCTCGACGCGTGGTCGATCTGGGATCCGTTCCTCGCCTTCGCGGAGGCCAAGCGCCCGGTGCGGGTCGTGGCCGATGCCACCGGCCTGACAAGCTACCACCGCTACTACCTCGTCAACGACAGCTTCGTCGCCGCACAGCCGGAGGTGGTCGCCACGGTCTACCGGGCGCTGGTCGAGGCCGGGACCTGGATGCGGGCGAACCCGGAGGCGGCCGTGGCGCTCCTCGCACCGATCTGGGGCGACCTGCCGCCGGCCGTCGTGGCCGCCGCCAACAGCCGCCGCACCTACGCGGTCGAGCCGGTGGAGCGCAATCAGCTCGGCGAGCAGCAGGCCATCGCCGACGTGTTCCACGAGGCCAAGCTCATCCCCCGCCGGATCGACGCCACCGACGTGCCGATCTGGGCGCCGCCCGTGGGGCGGGGCTGAAGGCGATGGGCGAACCTCTCCGCGCGCCCCGCTTCGGCATCTGGGCGGCCGTCCACGGCTCCCGGGCGTCCCACCACGATCCCGACGAGCCGGACGACGCCAGCTGGGCGCGCAACCGCGCCCTGGTGCTGGAGGCGGAGGCCCTGGGCTTCGATTCCGTGCTGGTCGCCCAGCACACCATGAACCCCTACGATCCGGGCCGCGACCAGCTCGAGGCCTGGACGGGGGCGGCGGCGCTCGCGGCGCTGACCCGGCACATCGAGATCATCGCGGCGATCAAGCCGGGGCTCTACCACCCGGTGGTGCTCGCCAAGATGGCGCTCCAGATCGAGCACGTCAGCGGCGGGCGCTTCGCGCTGAACCTCGTGAATGCCTGGAACCGGGCCGAGTTCGAGCGCGCCGGCCTGCCGTTTCCGGCCCATGACGACCGCTACGCCTACGGGCGGGAATGGATCGGCCTCGTGGACCGGCTGATGCGCGGCGAGCGGGTGACGTTCGCGGGGGCGCATTTCCGGGTCGAGGACTACCAGCTCCGCCCCGCCGGCACCTTCAGGCCGCGGCCGACCATCTATCTCGGCGGCGAGTCGGAGCCCGCCCGGGCGCTGGCGGCCGACCACGCGGATGTCTGGTTCATCAACGGCCAGCCGCTGGCGGACGTCGCCGCCCTGATCGCCGACGTCGCCCGGCGCCCCGGGGCGAACGGTCCGCTGCGCTACGGCCTCTCGGCCTTCGTGATCGCCCGGGACACCGACGCGGAGGCGGAGGCCGAACACGCGCGGCTCCTCGCCCTGGCGCAGCGCGACGCAGGCTTACGCGCCGACACCCGCGCCCGGACCGATGCGGCCAGCGTGATGTTCGCCAAGACCGACGCAGCCGCCGCCCGCCATGTCGGCACCAACGGCGGCACGGCCGCCGGGCTGGTCGGCAGCTACGCCACCGTGGCGGAGCGGATCCGGGCGTTCCACGCGGCAGGGATCGCGCTGTTCATGCTGCAGTTCCAGCCGTTCGAGGCGGAGATGCGCCGCTTCGCCGAGCAGGTGCTGCCGCGCGTCCGCTGACCCGGAGATCCACGATGAGCGGACGCACGCTGCATCTCAACGTCAACCTGCTGCATTCGGGCGTCTACCCGTCCGCGTGGCGGCTGCCGGACAGCCGTCCGGACGCCTTCGTCGACATCGACCATTTCGTGCGCGTCGCCCGCATCGCGGAGCGGGGCAAGCTCGACGCGATTTTCCTGGCCGACACGCCGGCGATCAACGACCGGATCGACTACCGGCCGTTCAACGCCCTCGAACCGACCGTGGTGCTGGCGAGCGTCGCGGCGGCGACCAGCCATGTCGGCCTCGTGGCGACCGCCTCGACGACCTATAACGAGCCCTACAACCTCGCCCGCCGCTTCGCGAGCCTGGACCTCGTCAGCCGCGGCCGGGCCGGCTGGAACGTGGTGACCACGGCCGATGCCGCAGCGGGCCGCAATTTCGGCTTCGCGGGCGCCTCCGCGCACGGGGCGCGCTACGCCCGGGCCCGGGAGTTCACTGAACTGGTCCACGCCCTGTGGGACAGTGGGAGGACGACGCCTTCGTGGGCGACAAGGCGAGCGGCCGGTTCGTCGACACCGGGAAGGTCCACGCAATCCGCCACCGGGGCGCGCATTACACGGTCGACGGGCCGCTCACGGTGCCGCGCAGCGCGCAGGGGCGCCCGGTGACCTTCCAGGCCGGCGGCTCGGAGGACGGGCGCGAACTCGCTGCCGCCACCGCCGACGCGGTGTTCTCCCTGGCCCAGACCGTCGATGAGGGGGTCGCCTACGCCCGGGACCTGCGCGCGCGGGCGGCGCGCTACGGGCGCGGACCGGACGCGCTCGTGATCCTGCCCGGCCTCGCCACGGTGATCGGCTCCACCGAGGCGGAGGCACGGCGGCGCCAGGACGAACTCTGGGACCTCGTGCCGGAGGCGTACAGCCTCGCCCGCCTTGCCGGGACGCTGCGGCTGGACCCGGCCCGCCTCGTCCTCGATCAGCCGCTGCCCGACCCGCTGCCGCTGCCGCCGGACGCCAACCACACGATGTTCCTCGGCACCGTCGCGCTCGCCCGGCGCGAGGGTCTGACCGTGCGCCAACTCCTCCGGGCGCTGGGCGGCGGGGTCGGCCACCGTATCGTCGCGGGCACCCCGGAGGCGATCGCCGACGACATCGCGGCGTGGTTCCAGGCCGGCGCCGCGGACGGGTTCAACCTGATGCCAGACGTGCTGCCGGACGGGCTGGAGACATTCGTCGATACGGTGGTGCCGATCCTCCAGCGCCGCGGCCTGTTCCGACGCGACTACGCGGGCGAGACCCTGCGCGGCCATCTCGGACTGGCGCGACCGACGAGCCGCTATGCCGGAGCGGAGGCCTCCCTCTCCGCATGACGCCGGAGCGCTCCGCCTTCGAGCGGGGCGATTGCGACGCGGTCCGGACGGGTGGCGTGTCCGGTTTCCACCCCGGATCTGCCGGATGCCGGACAAACGCGCCTCTGGGCCGCCTCGACCATCGTAGGACTATAGACGTCGATCGCCTTTGAGAGGCGCACGGTACGTCTGAGATCGTGTTCGGTTGACGACTTCGGCATCGCCGTCCTTGCGAGCCCAGCTGAGAGACCCGCCGGCGCCACCTTCGTCGCGGCCGCGCTCCCCTGGGTCGCTACGCTGCGCGGGCGATGACGGTGGAATTTGCAACTCCGACAGCAACGCTGCGACGCAAGAGGCTCCGGATCTCGCTGCCGATGGGCCAGAAATTCCAGCCTGCGCGAACCCTCGGCAGCATCCTTGACCTAAAACCAAATGGTTTTATGAATTACCACATGGTTCACGCATCTGAGGCGGCCCTGGATGCTCTCTTCCATGCGCTCGCTGACCCGACTCGCCGTGCGATCGTGCGCATGCTCGCCGAGAGACCCTATGGGCTCGGCGAGCTCGCTCCCGCCTTCCCGATGTCGAGCGTCGCCGTGTCGAAGCACGTGCGGACGCTCGAGGCCGCGGGGCTGGTCACGCGGCAGGTGCAGGGCCGCTCGCACCTCTGCCGGCTCGAGCCGATGGCCCTGCTGGCGGCCCATCGCTGGCTTCAGGCCTACGAAGTCTTCTGGACGGAGCGCCTCGACGCGCTGGAGGACCTGCTCGCCCAGATGAAGCGGGAGGCGGGCCCGCCCTGAGCCCGCGTCCCCCACGGTGCCGAACCGGAGAACAGGGAGACCTTCCATGGCCCAGAACATCGCTGTCCCGAGTTCCGCAGGGCGCGCGGGACAAACCGGCGGAGGGATCGCGCGGGCGGCGGCCCCGGAGGATCGGGCGCGCGTCCGGAGGGTGATCGTGGCCTCCTCCCTCGGCGCAGTGTTCGAGGCCTACGACCTCGTCCTGTTCGGGCCGATGGCCGCCATCGTCGCCCGGCAATTCTTCTCGGGCCTGGACGAGGCCTACGCCTACGTCTTCACCCTTCTCTCCGCCGCCGTGACCTTCCTCGCCCGACCGTTCGGCGGGCTGATCTTCGGACGCCTGGGGGATCTCGTCGGGCGGAAATACACCTTCCTCCTGACGATCGTGATCATGGGCGGCGCGACGGTGGCGATCGGCCTGCTGCCGCCCTACGCGGCCATCGGCGTGCTCTCGCCGGCCCTGCTGATGGGCCTGCGCATCGTGCAGGGGCTCGCCTTCGGGGGCGAGTTCGGAGGTGCGGTCACCTACATCGCCGAGCATGCGCCGGCCGACCGGCGCGGCCTCGCGACGAGCGCCGTCGGCATCACCATGGCCTGCGGCCTCGTCCTGGCGATCCTCGTGGTGATCGCCTGCGAGACGCTGCTCGGCAAGGCGGCGTTCGAGGCGTGGGGATGGCGCATCCCCTTCCTGCTCTCGGCCGTCCTCATGCTGGTCTCGGTGTACATGCGGCTGAAACTGCAGGAATCGCCGGTCTTCCTGCGGATGCGCCGGGGCGGCGGCGGATCGCGCCAGCCGGTCCGGGAGGCCCTGGGGCGCTGGTCGAGCCTGCGAATCGTGCTCCTGGTCCTGTTCGGCCTCGTCGCCGGGCAGTCGGTCGCGAGCGCGACGGGCGCCTACCCGATCTATCTGCTGATGCTGAACCTGAAGATCGACCCGTTCCTCCTGCACTACACGATCCTCGGCTACAGCACCTGCCTCGTCGCCTGCATGATCGCCGCGGGCTGGCTCTCGGACCGGATCGGCCGCAAGCCGATCATGCTCGCGGGCTTCCTGGGCACGGCCCTCCTGGCGGTGCCGGTCTACGAGGGCGTGACCCGCTACGCCCATCCCGCCCTCGCGGCGGCGGTCGCCGACAGGCCTGTCGTGGTGGCCGCCGATCCGGCGGGGTGCAGCCGCCAGTTCGACCCGTTCGGCCTCGCCCGGTTCGAGAGCCCCTGCGACCTCGCCCGCCGGACCGTCGCCAAGCTCGGCGTGCCCTACGCGACCCGCGACCTGCCGCCCGGCAGTCCGGTGCAGATCATGATCGGCACGGCGAGCCTCGCCGCCTTCGACGGAACTGGTCTCGACAAGAAGGCACTCGACGCGCGGACAGCCGATCTCGGCAAGGCCCTGGCGGCCGCGGTCGCGGCGGCGGGCTATCCAGCCAAGGCCGACCCGGCCAAGACCAACCTGCCGGCGTTGATCGCCCTGCTCAGCCTTCTCAACGCCTGCGTGGCCCTGGCCTCGGCCCCCCTCGCGGCCTGGATGATCGAACTTTTCCCGACCCGCATCCGCAACACGGCCCTCTCCGTGCCCTACGCGGTCGGGGGCTGGTTCGGCGGCTTCCTGCCGGCCATCGCCTTCTCGGCGTTCACGATGACCGGGAATCTCTATGCCGGGCTCTGGTACGCACTCGTCGTCCTGGCCGCCGCCTTTCTCGTCTCGGCCCTGTTCCTACCCGAGACGCGGGGCCGCCCCCTCGACGGGATCGTCTGACGGATCGCCCCGATCATCCTGGAAGGGCCGCAGCCATGTCCGATGACGCCTCCGACGAGCCGCGGATCGCGATCGCCCTCATCCGCCAGCTCGATGCCTGCGCGGATTTGGTGTTCGCCGCCTGCACCGACCCGCGCCGGCTCGTCCAATGGCTGACACCGGGGGCCGGCGAGGTCCGCGCGGCGCGCTGCGAGCTGCGGGTCGGCGGCGCGTTCAGCCTCGAGGGCTGCAACCCGGACGGGCGGGCCTACGCGGTCTCCGGCGCGTTCCTGGAGATCCTGCCGGGGCGACGCGTCGCGATGACGTGGCACTACGCCGGAGACGGGCCGCTGGCCGGCCCGGCCTCGCGGGTCCAGATCGACCTGCGCCCGCTCGGGCCGGACGTCACCGAGCTGACGCTCTCCCACACCCGCCTCGACCGCCAGGAGACGGCCGACCGGTACGGCGCAGCCTGGGCGATCTGCCTGGAACGCCTGCGCTGGAGCACGACGCCGCAACCCGACGCGGCCGTCTTCACGCCACCGCTGGGGGCGATCAGCAATCTCTACGGTCCCCGGCACCGGGTCTTCCAAGAGGAATTCGAGACCCGCGATCTCGCGAACCGGCTGCGCACCCTGTCGGTGACAAGCGAGCTCAGCGCGCGCCAGCAGGCCTTCATCGCCCGGCAGGATCTGGCGTTCGTCACCTCGATCGACCATCGCGGGTTTCCGACCTGCTCGTACAAGGGCGGGGCGCGCGGTTTCGTGCGCGTGGTGAGCCCGCGCCAACTCGAACTCCCGAGCTACGACGGCAACGGCATGTACCTCACCGCCGGCAATCTCGCGGCGAACCCGAAGCTCGGCCTCCTGTTCGTCGACTTCGAGACACCGCATCGCCTGCGCCTCCACGGCACGGCGCAGATGTCCCGCGATGCGGAGATCCTCGCGCGGCATCCCGGCGCCGAACTGGTGATCCGGATCGGGATCGCCGAGGTCTTCGTGAACTGTCCGCGCTACATCCATCGCTACGAGCGGCAATCGACCTCCGGCTTCGTGCCGGGGCAGGAGCGAGCCGGCGAGCTTCCGGCCTGGAAGCGCATCGACGTGTTCGGGGATGTTCTGCCCGATCGGGATCGGCTCGCGATCGACGCACGCCAGGCCGAAGCACTGACCCTGGATGATTACCGCGCGCTGCTGGAGCGCGGGGAGACTTGATGCTCGGCCCGGAATCGATGCCTGCCACGCGACGTTGATTTCGCCGATCTGGCGAAGCACGGCGTCCTTCGGCGTCAGGCATTGGCCATCGCAGCCCAGTTGAAGACCGCATCGGGTGCGATGGTCCCCGCGGTCGACATCCGCGAAGAGGCTCCCGTCACCCAATTCGCGGTCGAGGAGCGCCCTCATCCGCACGCCGGCCCGTAGCCGGCGCTGTCGTCAATCCGGGCAGCGGACGCAGTTACGCCGCGGCGTTTTCGTGCCCCGGATCCCGCGTGGCCCCTTCTCGGACGGCCCTCCGATGGGCCATGCCTGCACGGATCTCGTCGGCGGCGCCGAACCGGAGGCCTTCTGCATCCCGATGCCGGTTCTGGCGGCCACCACAACCTATCAGGCGGCGCTCCGCCGGGATCGCGGCGAGAAGGACAGGGGCGGGATGAGCCGCGCGTCGGAGGACCTGCCCGGCGCGCGCTTAAGGAGCCGGGAGCAAGGCGACCGCCGACACCGACCGGTCGGCCGGGACACCCGAGCCGCCCACGCGAGGAGACGATCATGACCGACGAACCGCACGGCTTCGACCGCGGCCTGACCAACTACGGCGACCGCGACTTCGCCCGCTACCTGCGCCGCTCCTTCGCGCGCTCCATGGGCATCTCGGTCGACCTGCTGAACAAGCCGGTGGTCGGCATCGCCATGACGCCGTCGGGCTTCAACAACTGCCACCGGGGCATGCCCGAGCTGGTGGAGGCGGTCTCCCGCGGCGTGCTGGCGGCCGGGGCCCTGCCGCGGCCGTTCCCGACCGTGTCGCTCGGCGAGGTTTTCCTCAACCCGACCAGCATGATGTACCGCAACCTCATGGCCATGGACACCGAGGAGATGATCGGCGCCCAGCCGATGGACGCGGTGGTGCTGATCGGCGGCTGCGACAAGACCGTGCCGGCCCAGCTCATGGGCGCGGCCTCCGCCGACCTGCCGGCGATCCAGCTGGTGACCGGCCCGATGTCCACCGGCCGCCACCGCGGCCAGCGGCTCGGCGCCTGCACGGATTGCCGGGGCTTCTGGGCCAAGTACCGGGCCGGCACCGTCGACGCCGAGGAGATCGCCGAGGTCGAGGGCCGGCTCTCGGTCACGGCGGGCACCTGCGCGGTGATGGGCACGGCCTCGACCATGGCGTGCATCGCCGAGGCGCTCGGGATGTCGCTGCCGGGCACCGCGGCAATCCCGGCGGTGCATTCCGACCGGCTGGTGGCTGCCGAGGAAACGGGCCGCGCGGCGGTGCGGCTGATCGAGACGCGGATCCGGCCCTCCCAGGTGATCACCCAGAAGTCGGTCGAGAACGCGATCCGCGTGCTGATGGCGGTGTCGGGCTCGACCAACGCCATCGTGCACCTCACCGCCATCGCAGGACGGCTCGGCATCCGGCTCTCGCCCGAGCGCTTCAATCAGATCTCCGACGAGACGCCGGTGCTGGTCGACCTGAAGCCTGTGGGCCAGGGCTACATGGAGGATTTCCACGCCGCCGGCGGCATGGGCGCGCTCCTGCGCGAGCTGCGCCCGCTCCTCCACCTCGACACCGTGGACGTGGAGGGCCGGACGCTCGCAGAGCGGCTCGACGAGCCGGAGTCCTGGGTCGACCGCGCGGTGATCCGCACCGCGGCGGATCCCGTGTCGCCGGTGGGCGGCCTCGTGGCTCTGTCCGGCAGCCTCGCGCCCGACGGGGCGATCTTCAAGCGCGCGGCAGCGACGCCCGAGCTGTTCGAGTCGGAGGGCCGGGCGGTGGTGTTCACCGGCCTGGAGGATCTGTCGGCGCGGATCGACGATCCCGCGCTCGACGTGGCGCCCGGCGACATCCTCGTCCTGCAGAATGCTGGCCCGCACGCGGCCGGCATGCCGGAGGCGGGCTACCTGCCGATCCCCAAGAAGCTGGCCCAGGCGGGGGTGAAGGACATGGTCCGCATCTCCGACGCGCGGATGTCGGGCACGGCCTTCGGGTCGATCGTGCTGCACGTGGCGCCGGAGGCCGCGGTCGGCGGCCCGCTGGCGGCGGTACGCGACGGCGACCGCATCCGCCTGTCGATCCAAGACAAGCGCGTCGATCTCCTGGTCGCGCAGGACGAGATCGCCCGCCGGCTCGCCGACCATCGGCCGCCGCCGGCCCCGACCCGCGGCTACAAGGCCCTCTACCGGCGCAGCGTCACGCAGGCCCCGGAGGGCTGCGACTTCGACTTCCTCGCCAAAGACGTCCCCGCCAAGGCCGAGGGCTGACGGCCCGGGCCGTCCGGGACCGTCGCGTCGACCGGCCCGGGCGCCGACGCCGCGATAGCCGGCGGCTTCCTCAACCGCGCGTTCCGGTTCCGCACCCGCCCCTCCCGCCGAGACTGAAGGAGCGTCCCATGGCCAGCCCCGCCCGCATCCCCGCCGACCGGCTCCGCGATTTCGCCAGTGCCGTCTACGCGGCCGCCGGCATGCCGGAGCCTGAGGCCTATCTCGCCGCCGACACCCTGGTTCAGGCGGACCTCTGGGGGCACCAGTCGCACGGCGTCATGCGGCTCTCGTGGTACACGGCCCGGCTGAAGGCGAGGGTCTGCGCCCCGGCGGCCCGGCCCGAGACGGTGGTCGATGCCGGCGGCCTCGCGGTGATCGACGGCCATGACGGCATGGGGCAGGTGCTCACCGCCCACGCGATGAGGGAGGCAATCCGCCGGGCGAAGCTGCACGGGGTCAGCGCCGTCGCTTTGCGGAATTCCGGGCACTTCGGCACGGCCCTGTACTTCACCCTGATGGCCGCCCACGCGGGCTGCGTGGCGTTCCTCGCGACCAATGCCAGCCCGGCCATGGCGCCGTGGGGCGGCCGGACGAAGACGGTCGGCACCAACCCGTGGTCCTGGGCCTGCCCGGCCGGCGCGCACGCGCCGATGGCGCTCGACATCGCCAACACCGGCGTCGCCCGGGGCAAGGTCTACCTCGCCAAGCAGAAGGGGCAGCCGATCCCGGACGGCTGGGCCCTCGACGCGGCGGGCAGGCCGACCACCGATCCGGCGGCGGCCATCGACGGGATCATCCTGCCGATGGCCCAGCACAAGGGCTATGCCATCGCGCTGATGATGGACATGCTCTCGGGCGTGCTCACCGGCAGCGCCTTCGGGCCGCGCGTCACCGGCCCCTACCAGACCGAGCACCGCAGCGGGGCGGGGCAGCTGATGATCGCGATCGACATCGCGCAGATTCAGCCGCTACCTGAGTTCAACGCCCGCATGGACCAGCTGATCGCCGAGCTGAAGGCCGTGCCGCTGGCGCAGGGCTTCGAGGAGGTGTTCTATCCAGGGGAGATCGAGGCCCGCAACGACGCGCGGAACCGCGCCGAGGGGTTGGCCCTGCCCGACGACACCCTGGCCGACCTCCGCCGGCTCGCCGGAGAGGCCGGGATCCCGTTCGGCTGGTAGGGCGGGCGCGATCCGCCGCGCCCGCATGGACCCCGCCGGGCTGCTACGCCGACCGGCCGGAAGGACGAACTCACCACGATGCGCATCCCCACCGTGACAAGGCCGGCCGCCCTCTGCGCGGCCCTCATCATTCTCATCGCCGGAGGCCTCAGAATGGCGGACGCGGACGACAACGGATTCGCACGCAGCCTCGCGCCGACGGGAACGCTGCGCGCCGCCATCAATTACGGCAATATCGTTCTGGCCCAGAAAGGGCCTGACGGGGAGCCGGCCGGGATCTCGGCCGATCTGGCGCGCGAACTCGGCCGCCGGCTCAAGGTCCCGGTGTCGTTCACGACCTTCGATACCGCCGGCAAGGTCGTCGATGCGCTGAACGGCCCGCAGACCTGGGATGTCGCCTTTCTGGCCATCGACCCGAAGCGGGCCGAGACGATCGCCTTCACCCCGCCCTATGTGATCATCGAGGGCGCCTACATGGTCCCGCAGGATTCCCCACTCCAGGAGAACGGACAAGTCGACCGGCCCGGGGTGCGGATCGCGGTCGGCCGGAACACAGCCTACGACCTGTACCTGGCGCGCGCCCTCACGTCGGCCGAGCGCGTCTTCGCGCCCACCTCGCAGGCGGCCCTGGACCTGTTCCGGCAGGAGCGGCTGGACGCGGTCGCCTCGGTCCGTCAGCCGCTGGAGATCTACGCGCTTGAACACGCGGACATGCGCGTCCTTCCCGGTCGGTTCATGGTGATCGAGCAGGCCGTGGCGGTGCCGAAGGGACGCGACGCGGCCTTGGCCGACCTCAGCCGCTTCATCGAGGAAATGAAGGCGTCGGGCTTCGTGGCCTCCGCCCTCGCCCGCAGCGGCCAGCACGACGCCGCCGTCGCGCCAAAAGCCGAGGTTCCGTAGCGACGTCTTCCGCGGGGCGAGCCTCACCCGATCAGCCCTCCGCGCGGGCTCCGGATGGCGGGACGCCGGCCGGTTCCCGGGCCATTTACCCTGAAAGCAAACCGGTCACTCTCGGCCCTCCATGCGAGGTGGCCGTTCGCCGTTCGGCTCGAGAGCTCTCCGCCGAAATGGACGCCGGTTCGGCGCCAGAGCGCGCGTTACAACAAAGGCTTGGAGCCGTGCCCGATTGCAACGCGTACGGCACGCGACAGCGCGCCTTCATGGCATGAGACGTGTTTACACGGCTGGCTGGGGTGAACTGCTCCACCCGCTCATGCGCCGTCATTCCGGAGCGCCGAAGGCGAGCCCGGAATCCAGAACCGCTTTGGGCGGAGATTCAAGGCGCGTCGATGGTTCTGGATCCCGGGCTCCGCTGCGCGGCCCCGGGATGACGGCGTGGCGGCTGAAGGGCGAATGCATCCTTGGCTCAGGCGCAGGGCATCCTAACCTCGGCACCGTGGCGGTGTGTACCGATCGCACAACGATCGGGCACGGCTCTACGGGTTGACCTCCGTCTGCTTCGGACCCGTCATCAACCTCCCGTACGGCGCGCCGCTCGCGGTGCTCAGTGCCCCGGCGCGATCACCGCGCCTGCCGCCATTTCAGGTAGGCCTGATAGATCTCCTCCTTCCCGGCCGGTCGATCGGGCTGGGACCGGAAGAAGCGCTCCAGTTCCGGCTGACCGGCGACCTCTTGGTCCCGATGCCGGTCGAGCCAATCCTGAGCCGGCCGGAAGCGCGTCCAGCCATTGACCGACGCGGCGAGGTTGACCTCGCGCCACTTCGGGTGCCGCTGCGGGGCCAGGAACTTGTCGAACTGCCCGAAGAACGCATCCACGAAGCGGACGAGCTTGTCGTAGCGCGCCGAGCCCTTGGGGCTGTTGTAGACACCCAGGATCGTGCCGACCGCGACGGTCTCGACCGCCTCCCCGGTCACGAGCTTCGGATAGTCGGCATGGCTGAGGCTGGCGGGCACGTAGGCCTGGTTGATGGTATCCGGATACGGCGTCTTGACGAAGTGGAAGCGATCGCCCGGATCGAAGCCCGCGATGAAGGCGACCGGTTTGGCCGCCACCGAAACGACCGCCTCGATCTCGCCCTTGCGCAGCATTTCGAGGGCGGTGGGCTGATCGACGTTGATCGCCTCCACGCTGACGCCGAGTTCTCGGAAGATCGCCCGGCCGCTGTAGTCTGTCCCGCTCCCCTTCACGTCGAAGCTGACCCGCTTGCCGGCGAGATCGGCCACCGTCTTGATCGCGTTCGGCGCGATGACGTGCAGCTCGTCGTCGAAGAGCTTGGCGATATACTGAATGTGCCGCTCGATGTTCTTCAGACGCTTGTCTTGGCGCAGCTGCTCCAGTGTGTCGGTGCGGACGAAGCCCAGATCGACACCCTTGAGGAAGCGGATGTCGTAGGCGTTCTCGCCCGCGCCCTTGCCGAGGATCGGCAGGATGCGCAGTCTGTCGCCGTCATCCAGCACGAAGGCCAGATCGGCGCCGACGCGGAAATAGGTCCCACCGGGCGTACCCGTCACCACCGTGACGGTGCTGGCATTCATGCGCTCACCGAGCGCCACCTCCGTCTGGGCCTCGCCCTCGGGCGCCGCGGCCTCCCGGGCACCTGCGGTGGGACCGATGGCAAGGACGGCAAGCCCGAAGAGGGCTGCGCATGTTGCGAGTCTCGGCATGTCCGCGCTCCTCGATGATCCCCCGGTGCCTCGCCGCGCGTCAGCGATCCGTCGCGGTGAGCCGCTGCTCATCCGATCGGGCTTGACTGGCGGCCTTCGCGTACAGGCTCCTGGCGAGATCCGGGTCCGCCCGCAGGCCTCGCACGTTCCAGGCGCGCAGGACGGCCGGATCCCATGTCTGCGCCAGCAGGAAGGTCGCGTTCGGCGCGTTGCGCGCCTGCGCGCGCTCCAGCAGGAGGCGAGCACCGCTGATGTCGCCGAGACGGATCAGGCCCCGGGCCCGCTCCACCAGCGGGTCGACCGATGGTGCCGGCTGCGCTGACGGCTGTGATAGCGGCGATGACGGCGCCGGCCGCGGACGGGGTGCTCCGTCAATCCTCTCGGCGCGGTTCCCTTCGCCGAGCGGTGGAACTGCCGGGCGATCGATCGCCCCGGTTTGAAGCGGTGCGACATGCGTCTCCGGGACGAAGACATGCGAACTCGGCGTCACCCCGGCAGCCGGCGGAGGCGCCTGGGTCCGGGCGCTGGGTGCATCGAGACGACCGGGCGCGCCAGTGGAAGCGGCGGCCTGCTCGGCCTCTGCCCGCACGAAGCTGACCTTGAAGCGACTCGACGTGACTTCGAAGGCGCTGCCGCCCGCCGGCGACCAGATCGCCGCGACCGCGAGCAACAGGCTCCGCTCGCGGTCGCCACGCTGCGTCAGCTGGAGTTTCGAGAGATCCCACGACGTTATGTCGACATCCGCGACCTCGCTCGACGGCGAGAACGCGTTGATCGAATCGCTGATCGTCGCTCCGGGGGGCAATCCGAACAGCTTGATCGCCTCGACCGCGACTTCCCGTGTGCGGACCACCTGGATTTGCAACGGAAGGGCGACCCCGAGCCTGCCGAGGACATCCCGTGTGACGACCGTGAGATCGGAGGTCGCGGGCTGCCGCACGTCCGTGTCGCGATCGCTGTAGGCTGCCGTCCGGCCCGTCGGGTGGACCACGTCGGCATCTTGCGCCGCAGCCGGCACGGCGAGATGGACGGCCACGAGGCTCGTGAGCGCGAGCGATCTGGAGCAGGCCCCGCTTCCCGTGCGTGAGTCCATCGGAGTCACTCCTGAGCCTGGACGTGTCCTCGGTTTTTCTAAAGGTTAAAATTACCGAGCCTGTCAGTCAATCAAAGATGGTTAAAACGCGTCAAACCAAAAGTCGGAAACTGACAAAGCGGCACCGATCGACGAGCCGGCCGGCGAGACCCGCAATCGTGGATGCATCGAACACTGGATAGATCCGCCTGAACGGCAGCGGTGGGGTGTGGACCAGCCGGTTTCACGTCGGGCGCCCGGCGAGTTGGTCCGTCACCGAACGCCCGGTCGGTCAGCCTCGACCGGACCGGTCGGCTCTGGACGGGGCTGATGGAGAGGATCAGCCCCGACCGGAGGCCTTGAGGACGAGGCGATTTCGGACGACGCGCGCAGAGCGAGCCCACGCGCTCCCTGCCGTGCACAACGGTGGGCGGCAGCGGTTCGAGCACCGCCCACGCCGCGTCCGCCGTGCGGGTCGCACGGGAGATGCCGGGTTCCATGAGTTGCTCCGCGCACAGCCAGGGCCAGCCAGATGGCCGGGACGGGCGCGAAGCAGCCGCCCGGCCGCGTCCCTACGAGGCCGAGACGATGTCTGACGGGTGCTCCTGATGACCGGTCCTCGCAGTCTGACCGCGACCCTGCTCGTGCAGGTCCGTGCCGGCGGTCTCGGGCAGGAGCAGAGCCGCGCAGAAGGCGACCCCGTAGGCGCAGAGGGCGCAGGCGCCCATCGCCGTCCCCAGCGGCAGGCTCGCGGCCAGGATGCCCACCGTGGCGGGCACGACTGAGCCGAAGCCGCGGCCGCCCCCGAGGCAGAAGCCCTGACCGTTCGCCCGGATCGAGGTCGGGAACAGCTCCGCGAAGGTCGGCAGCATGCCCGAGGCCAGGGCCCCCTGGAACGCGCCGAGGAAGAAACTCAGGACGATGGTCGTGGTGAGGCCGACCGGTGCGAGCAGCAGGATCGCGACGTTGCCGGACTGCAGCAGCAGGAACGTCATGAAGGCGGGCCGCCGCCCGATCCGGTCCGACAGCCAGCCGTAGAGGAGCGGGCCGACGAGGGAGCCGAGGATGTTCATCGCCAAGTAACCGGTGCTCGACTTGATCGAGAGGCCGAGCGCCGTGCGCAGGTAGGTCGGCAGCCACGTGATCATCACGTAGGCGCCGCCGAAGATGCCGGTCGACATGATCGCGGCGGCGGCCGTGCGGCGCAGGTGCCGGCCGGTGAAGATCGTCCAGAACGGCGGCGGCACGACGCCGTCGCGCTGCGCGGCCCGCGCCTCGGCGTAGATGCCGGATTCCGGGACGAGCCGGCGGATGAAGAAGACGAGCCCGGCCGGGACGATGCCGATGGCGAAGAAGACGCGCCAGCCCATCTCCTCGGAGAACAGGGACGCGATGACCGGCAGCAGGCTGACCGAGATCGCGTACCCGACCGCGTAGCTGCTCTGGACGGAGGCGGCGACACGCCCGCGAAGCGCGGGCCGGATCACCTCGCTGATCAGGACGCCGCCCACTGCGGCCTCGCCCCCGTAGCCGAGGCCCTGAAGGAAGCGGACGACGGCGAGAGACCAGAAGTCGCTCATGAACGCGGCCAGGCAGGTGAAGCCCGCGACCATCAGGATGGTGAGTTGCAGGATCCTGACCCGGCCGATCCGGTCGGCCAGGATGCCGGCGGCCCAGCCGCCGACCGCGGCCCCGGCGAGGGAGGCCGTGGCGAGGTATCCGGCCTCGGCCTGCGTCAGGCCGAGCGTCGCGATCAGCGCCGGGATGACGAGGGCGTAGATCGTCGTGTCCATGGCGTCGAGGCCGAACCCCGCGAAGCAGGCCCAGTAGGTTCGGCGCTCGGTCTGATCGAGCGTGTGGTACCAGCCGAGCTTCATCATGATGGGTCTCCTCCGGCCATACGGGATCGCGCGCCGCTCGGGCGGTCGGCCGGGCTGCCGGCCGGGCGGGCTGCACGGTTCGGCCGGTGCCGTCTCTTCGCGAACGGTCTGCCGGCTTCTGTCTCAGTCCTGCGGAGCGTCGCGGTATTCGAGGCCGGCAGCCGCCAGCGCCGGGCGCATCCCGTAGAGGTCGAGGCCGAGTTCTCCGGCCGCGAGCCGGGCGCGCTTGGCGACTTCGTTCGCAGCCCGTTCGTCCGCCTTGGCGGCGACGGCCTCGGCTTCGGCGTGCGGCACGACTACGACGCCGTCATCGTCCGCCACGATCGCGTCCCCCGGCCGGACCAGGGCGCCCGCGCAGACCACGGGGACATTGACGCTGCCCAGCGTCGCCTTGACCGTGCCCTTGGCGGAGATGGCCCGCGACCACACCGGGAAGCCCATCTCCTTGAGCGTGCGCACGTCGCGGCAGCCCGCGTCGATCACCAGGCCGACGCCGCCGCGCGCCGTCAGCGCGGTGGCCAGCAGGTCGCCGAACATGCCGTCGGTGTTGTCGGTCGTGCAGGCCACAATCAGGACATCTCCGGGGCGGCACTGCTCAATGGCCACGTGCAGCATCCAGTTGTCGCCGGGCTGCGCCAGCACGGTGACGGCGCTGCCGGCGATCGCGGCGCCCGGCCAGATCGGCCGCATGTAGGTCTTCAGGAGACCGGTGCGCCCCTGCGCCTCGTGGACCGTGGAGACGCCGTGCCCGGCGAGCGTGTCGGCGACGGCCGGTGCGACGCGGGGGATGTTGCGGACGACGACGTTGCTCATGCCAGCTCCTCCAGCGTCATCGGGAACAGGCGCTGATAGGCCTCCCCGTAGGTCATCGCCGTCCCGGAGTTGCGGCCGCCCTGGACGCCGCGGTTGAGCGCCACGCGCGTGTAGTACTCCCAGAGGTGCTTCTGTGCGGCGAGCACCTGGAACGCGCGGACCTTGGTTTCCCACACGGCATCGATGTTCAGGATGACCTGGGGCTTGAAGTTGCACTGCTCCGGCTGGTGCGGCTCGAACAGGAACACGGGCGGTGCGGCGTAGCTGCGGCCCGGGTCCGGCTTGTGCCCGGCGGCCTGGGCGATCACCCGGGCCTCCTGCGCCGCGTGGGCAGCGACCGGATGGTCGAAATTGTAGGGATCTTCGAGGGCGTGGGTCAGCACGAAGGCCGGACGCTCCTCGCGGTAGACGTCGACCAGCCGGTCGAGGACGGCCTCGTCGACGCGCAGGGGATAGTCGCCGACGTCGAGGAACTCGATCTCGGCTCCGAGGATGCCGGCCGCTTCCTCGGCCTCGGCGCGGCGCTGGGCCTTCACGTCCTCGAGGCGCACGCCGGCCTTCTTCCAGGCCCACTGGCTCTCGCCGCGCTCGCCGAACGACAGGCAGACGATCTTCATCCGGTAGCCCTTGCGCGCGTGCAGGGCGATGGCGCCGCCGGCGCGCCAGACGAAGTCGCCCGGATGGGCCGTCACGACGAGGCCCGATCGCGCTGCAGCCGCCATGTCTCATCGCTCCCGAAGGATGCACCGCCGCTCGCGGCACTATCGTGCATGCAGGGCTAAGGCGGTCGGGTCGCGCAAACAAATGATTAGATTGAGGGGATTGATGCAGAAGATCGAAGAATAACTGGTCGTTCGCGGGCAGCTTGGCGCGGTGCCACCGGACCGGATACGGCCGGCACGCGGCGCGATCAGAGCGCGTTGAAGTACGCCTGGATCATCCGGGCCAAGCTCTCCGCCACCGGCGACAGGGTGTGATTGCGGCGCGTCACGATGCCGATCGTCCGCGCGATGCTCGGGGCCCGGAGCGGCACGGCGACGATCTTTCCCTCGTCGGCGGCCTGGAAGGCGAGGCGCGGCACGACGGTGGCGCCCAAGCCCCCGCGCACCATGCCGATGGCGGTGGCGACGCGGTGCACCTCGTAGGTCCAGGTCACGTCGGCGTAGCGTCCCCCCAGCCCTGCCGCGATGAGCAGGTTGTTGCCGGTCTGCTCGCCGATCTTGATGAGGATCTCGCGGTCCAGGTCGGACCACGTCACCACCTTCGCGCGGGCGAGCGCGTGATCGGCCCGGCACACCAGCACGAAGGCCTCCTGGTGGATGGGCGTGATGTCGAGGTCGTAGTGCTGGGCCGACATGATGGTGATGCCGAATTCGGCCTCGCCCGCCCGCACGCGCTCGATGATCGCGGTGGCCGATTGATCGAGGACCCGCACCAGCACGCCCGGGTGGGCGGCGCTGAAGCCCTGCAGGATGACGGGGAGATGGTGGCCGGCGATCGTCGGCAGGCAACCGAACCTGACGACGTCCTGGCTCTCGCGGCCCTGCCGCCGCAGCGTGCCGAAGATCTGGGAGAGCTCGTCGACGATGCGCTGCGCGCTCGGCAGAAGTTCGACGCCGGCGGGTGTCAGCGTCACCTGCCGCGTCGTCCGCGCGACGAGCCTGACGCCGAGTTCGTCCTCCAGCTTCTTCAGGCGGTGGCTCAGGGCGGCCTGCGAGAGATTGAGGCTGGCCGCGGCCCGGTTGAAGCTGCCCCAATTGGCGATGCTGAGGAAGGCCTGCAGGCCCAGGAAATCGATCCGCTCCATCATCCCTCACCGGCGACGACGCGCAGTCGCCCGCCAAGATCGGCGAGGCAGCGGCGCGCGCTCGGACCGGTCTCGGCCTTCTTGGCGGCGATGGCGAGGCCGAACGCGTTGCGGATGAGCGGCTTGCCGAGCGCGGCCAGGCCGGTCAGGGAACGCCTGCGGATTCGTGTCATCGTGGGATCCGCCCGGCTCGGGTCCCGTCGCGGGGTGCGGGACGCACCGTCTTCGACGCGCCTTCGCGATCACTCAGCCCAGGCGCAGCAGGCCCGCGACGTCGCGCATGGTCCCGACCGTCTCGATCGCCAGCACGGCGTCGATCAGCCGGGACGTCCTGTCCGCGCCGAGGATTGGCGCCATCAGGTCGCGACACTTGGTGACCACCTCCGCCCGCGGCATCGGGTTGTCGGCCGTGCCGCGGACCGCCAGCACCTTGTCGGACAGGACCGTCCCGTCGTTCAGCGCGATGTCCACGATGGCGGCCCGCGCCGGTTCGAGGCGCTCCAGCTCGTCGCTCGGGATCAGCCGGACCTTGGCGCGCAGGCGCAGCACCGTCGGGTCGGCCATGCGGTCGCTGTCGTGCGCCGCCTGGAACGAGGCCGTCCCGTCGAGCAGCATGATCGCCACCATGTGCTGGAGGCAGATGTCGGGCATGTCGCGATTGTCGACGATCCGCGCCTCGGTGTGGGCCACGCGGACGGTGACCGATGTCACCGCTTCGGGCTCGATGCGATGCCGCTGCAGGATGTTGCTCAAGGCATCCAGCGGCGCCTGGATGGGCGAGCCCACCGTCCATTTCTTGATGTTGGTGCGGGCGATCTCGTAGCGCGTGCCAAGGCCGGCCGTCAGCTCGTCCAGCCGAGCGTCGGGCGCGTAGGCCAGGAAGTAGTTGTCGGCCCCCGAGAAGATGTCGTCGATGCCCGTGCAGCCGGCCTTCACCATCAGCGCTGCCGTGAGCCCGCTGCGCGCGGGCATGCCGGCGAACACGAAGGATTTCTCGATGTGCTGCGTGTCGCGCGTCCAGGCGCCGATGCCGGAGGATTGCTGGGCCGCATAGTCGAGCACCCAGCGCATCTGCTGCGCGTCCAGCCCGGCGGCGCAGGCGGCGGCGGCCGCAGCCCCGAAGGCACCCGCGATGGCGTGGGTGCTCTTGTGGCTGGTGTTGCGGAACGGGATCGCGTCGAAGCTGAGGGTGACGCGGGGGCCGACGTCGTAGCCCAGCGTGACGGCGCGCAGGAAGCGCGTGCCGTCGATCCCGAACGTCTCGGCGGCGGCTAGCGCCGCCGGCACGATCGGCGCGCCCGGATGCGACTGCGAGAACTCGTTCGAGTCGTCGGTCTCGTCGGAGTGGGCCAGCATGCCGTTGACCAGGGCGGCCACGAGCGGATCGGCCGTGCCCCTGGAGGCGACGAGCGTCGCTTCGCCCGAGCCGCCGTAGGAGGTCGCGAAGCTGTAGGCGGCCCTGGCCGGCGGAAGGCCGGAGCCCGACACCATGGCGGCGAAGGTGTCGAGGATGTGGTGCTTGGCCTTCTCCACGATCCCGTCCGGGAGCGCGCGGTCCCGGGCCTCGCCCATATAGGCACTGAGCCTGGCCATGACCGGGCTGACGGTTCCTCCGACGGCGCCGCGGGCAGTCGCGTCGGCCGCGGCGGCGCGCAGTGGCACGGTTCCCAGGAGGGCACCGGCGCCTTGCAGCAGGGCCCGGCGGCTCGGTCTCATCGGATGGCCTTGGTGTAACATCGGTGCTCCGGACGGCGGGTGCGGTGGGCGGTTCAGGCGAGGTCGGGGATCGGCGAGAGCACGGGCGCACCCGCGAAGAAGGCGGCGAGGTTTCCGACGACCTGTCCGATCGTCGCCTCCATGGTCTCCGGCGAGCGGCCGGCGATGTGCGGCGACAGCACGACGTTGGGCAGGGCGCGCAGCGCCGCCGGCACCTCGGGCTCGCCCTCGATCACGTCGAGCCCCGCCCCCGCGAGGCCGCCCGCCGTCAAGGCCTCGACCAGCGCGTCGGTGTCGACCACGGAACCGCGCCCGACATTGACGAGGAAGCCGGACGGTCCGAGTGCGGCGAGGGCCGCGCGTCCGACGCAGTGGCGGGTCGTGGCCCCGCCCGGCAGCGCCACGAACAGCACATCCGCCCAGGCGCAGAGCTCGCCGAGGTTCGACGCGTACGCCCACGGGACATCCGGAACAGGCCGACGGTTGTGGTAGCGCACCGCCATGTCGAAGCCGGCGCACCGCCGGGCGATGCGGCTGCCGATCCCGCCGAGGCCCAGGATGGCGGCACGCTTGCCGTGCGCGCCCGGCCTGGCGGTCCCGCCCACCCGCCAGCGGCCCGCCCGCACGGCGGCGTCGAAGCGCGGGATGTCGCGCAGCACCGCCAGGAACAGGGCCAGCGCGTGATCGGCCACGCAATCGGCGTTGGTGCCGGTGCCGTGCGTGACGACGATCCCGCGGGCGCGGGCGGCCGCGAGGTCGACGCCCTCGTAGCCGACGCCCTGGGCGCAGATGATGCCGAGATCCGGCAACTGGTCGATCAGGGCGGCCGGGATCGGCGTCGTGCCGTTCGTGATGATCGCCCGGATGTGCCCGCCGGCGCGCGCGGCGACCTCCGCGCGCGCCTCGGGGGTGACCGCCTGGTGCACGATGCACTGCGTCCGCAGCCGATCGAGGGCGAAGGGCGCGAGGTCGATCGCCAGAAGCACCTCCGGCTTCGGCGCATCCGATCCGACCGGCGATGATGATGGAGCACGCATGCGGGCTGCTTCCTCGGGCGGCTTCCTCGAACTGTCAGCTGTTCGGGCCGGACGGAATCCGGTGCAGCCGATCGGGCCCGAGCTCGGACAAGGCGTTCACGCCCAGAAGGCCCATGTTGCGCCCGACCTCGTCCTTCAGGATCGTGATCGCGCGCTCGACCTCGGCCCGGCCACCCAGGGAGGCGGCGTACAGGAAGGGCCGCCCGACGAAGACGAAGGCGGCGCCGAGCGCCATCGCCTTGAGCACGTCGGTGCCGCGGCGAAAGCCGCTATCGATCATCACCGGGATCGTGCCGCCGAGTGTCTGCACCACGGCGGGGAGCGTGCGCAATGGCGAGACCGTCGCGTCGAGCTGGCGCCCGCCGTGGTTCGACAGGATCACCCCGTCGGCGCCGAGATCCCGGGCGGTGCGCGCGTCGGCGGCCGCCATGATCCCCTTGACGACCAGCCGGCCGCGCCAGCGATCCCGCACCAGCCGCAGGTGATCCCAGCACAGGTGATCCCGGTTGCCGAAATCCCGCAGCACCGACGCGGACAGGATCGGCGCCCCGCGTGCCGCATGGGAATTCTCGAAATGCGGCATGCCGTGGCGCGCCAGCGTGCGCAAGAACGTGCCCGCGGTCCAGCGCGGGCGCGCGAGCCCGTCGAGGGCCAGCCGCAGGCTCGGCCGGAGCGGGGTCGAGAAGCCGGTGCGGGTGATGTTCTCGCGGTTGCCTGAGATCACGGTGTCGACGGTCACCACCAGCGTGCCGAAGCCCGCAGCGGCGATCCGGTCGATCAGGGCCACGATCCGGTCGGGCTCGCCGGGCAGGTAGGCCTGGAACCACGCCTCCGGGTTGTGAGGGATGACGTCCTCCATGCGGATCAGGGAGGACGCGCTCATGATCATCGGCACCCGGGCCGAACGCGCGGCCGCGGCCAGGGCGATGTCCCCGCGATAGGCCGCCAAGGCGCTCAGGCCCATCGGGGCGATGCCGAACGGCGCGGCGTAGTCGCGGCCGAACAGCGGCGTGGCCGTCTTGCGCGCGACCACCCCGACCAGCACGCGCGGCACGAAACCGTATTCACGCAGCGCCTGCCGGTTGTCGTCCAACGCGGCGTTCGTCTCCGCGGCGCCGGCGATGTAGCCGAAGACGGGGCGCGGCAGCCGGCGACGCGCCGCCGCTTCGTAATCCGCCAGCGCCAGGGCGATCGGCCTCCTGCGCCGACCCGCTGCCGCAGGTATCCCGGTCGCCGCCGTGCCGGGCACAGCCTCGGTATGCCCCGCCAGTGGCTTGGCGCCTGACGTCATGAGTCTCCCGTTCGTCGATCGGGCCGGGCCGACCTGGACCCCAGATTGACGGCGTCACAGCCGCCAGTTTCACGAATGTGTAAGAAACGCGCGAAGGTGTCCAGCCGTAGGGGGTTTCATACGACTTAATTCATGTCTGTGCATTGTTACCGGATCTGCGATGCGCCATGAGAGGTGGCCGATCCGGGTCGGAGAATCCCATGAGCCGCGACTGCCTGCCCCCTCCGGCACCCGAGCCGCCGGGTTTCCCGCTGCCGGAGGGCGCCTGCGACAGCCACACCCACGTGTTCGGGCCCTACGCGCGCCATCCCCTGTCGGCGGAGCGCAGCTACACGCCGCCGGAGAATGACGGCCCCGCCCTTCTGAGGCAGCTCGACACAATGGGCCTCGCGCGGTGCGTGATCGTCACCGCCAGCGCCTACGGTGCCGACAATCACGCCATGCTGGAGACGCTCGCGCTGGCCCCAGACCGCCTCCGCGGCGTCGCGGTCCTGTCCGAGGGCGTCGGCGAGGCCGATCTCGACGCCATGGCGCAGGCCGGCGTGCGCGGCGTGCGCGTCAACCTGTTCCGGCGCGACGGACATCAGGTCTACCGCAACGGCATGGGGCTTGAGGCCCTGCAGACGCTCGCGCCCCGGCTGCGAGCGCGGGGATGGCACCTCCAGGCATGGCTGCACGCGCCGGACCTGCCTGAACTCTGGCCGAGCCTGGCCGCCTGCGGCATGCCGGTGGTGATCGACCACATGGGCCGCATGAGCACCGCCCGCGGCGTCGACGACCCGGGCTTCGCGCTGCTGTGCCGGCTGGTGGCGGACGGCGCGGCCTGGACCAAGATCTCGGGGGCGGACCGCCTCACCGTCACGGGGCCGCCCTATGGCGACGTCGACCCGTTCGCCGCCGCCCTGATCGCGGCCAACCCGGAACGCCTCGTCTGGGGCAGCGACTGGCCGCACATCAACTATTTCGGCGGCGCGACTGACCGCGGCGTGCCGTCCGACGCGAACCTCCTGCGGGCGCTGCGGCGCTGGACCGACGACCGCGTCCTGCGCCGCATCCTGGTGGACAACCCGGGCGCGCTCTACGGCTTCCCGTGAGTGCCGACGCTACCGAGTCCCCTCGCCTTCCGGTATCAACGAGCGGTCGCTCGGGTGACGGGCCGGCCGGACCGGGACATGCGTTTCATATATGTGAATGACCAGATCGCGGTGCGGGCGTCGTGACGGTGCGCGCGGAGGTCCCTCCCGAGGCGCAGGGCGCGGCCGTGAAGTCGGCGCGCCGGGTGGTCGAGGTGCTGGAGCATTTCGACCGCGTGCAGTGCCCGCAATCCCTGACCGAGATCGCGGGGGCGCTGGGCTATCCGGCCTCCAGCACTCTGGCCCTGCTCAAGAGCCTGCTCACCCTCGACTATCTCTCCTACGATTTCGAGCGTCGCACCTACAGCCCGACCATGCGGGTCGCGATGCTGGGCGCCTGGGTGCAGGCCTGCGTCTTCCGTGACGGTGTTCTGATCCGGCTGATGGAGGCGCTGCAGGAGGCGACCGGCGAGACGGTCGTGCTCGGCATGCAGAACGATCTCCACGTCCAGTACATTCACGTCGTCCAGGCCCGCCATCTGCTGCGCTACCACCTGCACCCGGGCACGTTCCGGCCGATCCACTCGACGGCGGCCGGGCGCATGCTGCTGGCGCACCAGTCCCGCGATGCCGTCGCCCGCCTCGTGCGCCAGCTCGACCGGCGCGGCGGCGTGAGCCTCGATCTCGATACCTTCTGGGACGGCCTCCAAGAGATCCGCGCCGCCGGCCACGCGTGGTCGGCCAACCAAGTCACCGAGGGTGCCGGGACCATGGCGGTACTGGCGCCCAAGATGGCCGACGGACGGGCCACCGTTCTCGGCGTCGCCGGCCCCCTGTCGCGGCTCGAACCGAACCGGGAGCGAATCCTGGCGAGCCTGCGTGGCATCGTCGGGCCACCTCTCATCGATCCTAAAAATTCACGGTTGTAAATTTTGCGGAAGTGCGCGACCCTCCGGTCAAGACACGCCGATGCGCCGGACCAACAGGCCCCGCGCCGGACAGACGGGAGGCGCGGATGACGGACGGCATCGCCGAGCTTCGGGGGAAGCGCTACGATCTCGACCTTCCTTCGATGCGCGATCGAGTCTCAACCGAGGAATGGGAGGCGCGGGTCAACCTCGCGGCCTGCTACCGGCTGGTCGCCCTCTGGGACATGACCGACATGATCGCGAACCACATCTCGGTTCGCGTCCCCGGTGAGCCGGAGCACTTCCTGATCAATGCCTACGGGCTGCTCTACGAGGAGATCTCGGCCTCGAACCTCGTGAAGATCGATTTCGACGGCAACATCGTCGACAAGCCCGACTTCGATTACGGCGTGAACCGGGCCGGCTTCGTGATCCACAGCGCGGTCCACCGGGCGCGGCACGAGGTCGATTGCGTGATCCACACGCACACGCCGGCCGGCATGGCGATCTCGGCCATGAAGTGCGGCCTCCTGCCGATGACCCAGACGGCGATGCGCTTCTCGACGGTCGCCTACCACGATTACGAGGGCGTGGCGGTCGATCTCGACGAGCAGAAGCGCATCGTGGAGGATCTCGGCGACGCCGACCTGATTATCCTGCGCAACCACGGCCTGCTGGTGGTCGGACCGACCGTGCCGCAGGCCTTCAGCAACATCTACCGCGCGGAACTCGCCTGCAAGGCGCAGCTCATGGCGATGGCGGCGAGCGCCGACCTCGTCCTGCCCTCCGACGCGGTCATCGCCAAGACCAACCACCTCTACCGGCCGGAGGTGCGCCGCCCGTTCGGCGTGCTCGAATGGCCCGCGCTCCTGCGCAAGCTCGACCGGATCGACCCGACCTACCGGGATTGACCGCCATGACCGCGGCTCACTCGGGCACGGTGATCGAAGCGCTGGCGGATTACGCCGCCTCCGAGGGCGAGCGATCGCTGCCGGAGGAAGTGCTGCACCACGCCAAGCGCGCCCTGATCGACTGGTTCGCCGCGCTCCTGCCGGGCGCACAGCTCCCGCCCGCGACCCTGCTGACCGCGGCCCTCGCGGACGAGTTCGGGGCGGAAGGCGGCGCCGTGGTGTACGGTACCGGGCGCCGGGCTCCGTTGCGCACGGCGGCGCTGATCAACGCCACCGCCTCGCATAGCATCGAGTTCGACGACATCTTCCGCGATGCGATCTACCATCCG
This sequence comes from Methylobacterium sp. A49B, assembly GCF_053346215.1. Lineage (NCBI taxonomy): Bacteria > Pseudomonadati > Pseudomonadota > Alphaproteobacteria > Hyphomicrobiales > Methylobacteriaceae > Methylobacterium > Methylobacterium sp. A49B. The sequence goes on along the minus strand of NZ_JBKFBO010000070.1, from coordinate 71,924 downwards.
GGCTGCCCGGTGATCGGCGCGGCGCTCGCGGCGGCGCAGACGGTCGGCGCCGACGGGGCGGCGCTGCTGCGCGCCATCGTGATCGGCTACGAGGTCTCGACGCGCATCGGCGTGGCGGTGCAGCCCTCGCACTACCGCTACTGGCACACCACCGGCACGATCGGCACCTTCGGGGCCGCCGCCGCGACCGCTTCCCTGCTCCGCCTCGATGCCGGGCGCTTCGCCCATGCGCTCGCCACCGCCGCCACGATGGCGGCCGGGCTCCAGCAAGCCTTCCGCTCCGACGCCATGTCGAAGCCGCTCCATGCCGGGCACGCCGCGGAGGCCGGGGCGCTCTCCGCCCTGGCGGCCAGCCGCGGCGTCACCGGCGCCCTCGACGTGCTGGAGGGGGAGGCCGGCTTCGGGGCCGCGATGAGCCGGGGCGCGGACTGGCCACGCGCCGTCGCGGATCTGGGGCGCCGCTACAACATCTGCGCCATGACGTTCAAGAACCACGGCTGCTGCGGCCACGCCTTCGCGGCCATCGACGCGGCCCTGGCGCTGCGGCCGGGTCTCGACCTCGACGCCATCGAGGCCATCACCATCGGCACCTACCGGACGGCCCTCGACGTCACCGACCGGCGCGCGGTCGCGACGCCCTTCGAGGGGCGGTTCTCGACGCCCTTCACGGTGGCGAGCGCCCTCGTGCACGGCAGCGTGCGGCTCGACGCGGTCTCGCCGGAGCGCCTCGCCGATCCGCGGGTCCAGGCGCTGATGCGCCGCGTCGCCATGGTGGTCGATCCGGACTGCGAGGCCGCGTTCCCGGCCCGGCGCTCGGCCGTCGTGACCGTCACCCTGACGGATGGAAGGAGCTTCGCGCAGCGCCAGCCGACCCGCAAGGGCGATCCGGACGCGCCGCTCACCGACAACGAGCTGGCCGACAAATTCCGCGAACTCGCAAGCCCCGCCGTGGGGGACGCAGCGGCGGCCGATCTCCTCGCGACCCTGCGCGTGCTCGACACCGCCCCGGCGGAAACCGTGGCGCAGCTCGGGCGGCCGGGACCGGACTAGGCGTTCCGGCCGCAAGACCACACCCGCCAGAGCCGCGAGACCGGCCGGCGGCCTCCAGGGAGGAGAGCGCATGGACACGCGGGCAATCCCCGCCGGCCTCGCCGTACAGGACGGCACGCGGTCGGACGGGGTGACGGACCTGGAGCGTGACACGATCCGCCGGATCAACCGGCGGTTCATGCCGATCCTCGTCGTCGCCTACATGGTTTCGTTCATCGACCGGGTGAATGTCGGCTTCGCGGCGCTGACCGCCAACCGGGAGCTCGGCCTCTCGGCCACCGCCTACGGCTGGGGCGCGGGCATCTTCTTCCTCGGCTACTTCCTGTTCGAGTATCCGAGCAACGTGATGATGGGCCGGGTCGGCGCCCGACTCTGGCTGTCCCGCATCATGATCACCTGGGGCTTCATCTCGGCCGGGATGGCACTCGTGACCGGGCCGGTCTCGTTCTGCATCGCCCGGTTCCTGCTCGGCGTCGCGGAGGCCGGGTTCTTCCCCGGCCTGCTGCTGTTCGCCGCGCTCTGGTACCCGAAGGCGTACCGCGCCCGCTGCATCGGCATCATGCTGGTGGGCATGGCGGTGTCGAGCCTCGTCGGCGCGCCGATCTCGGGGCTGCTGCTGGGTCTCGACGGGTGGCTCGGGCTGTCCGGCTGGCAGTGGATGTACATCCTCGAAGGGCTGCCGGCGGTCTTCCTGGGCGTGCTGCTGCTGTTCGTCCTGACCGACACGCCCGACAAGGCCGAATGGCTCAACCGCGAGCAGCGGGACTGGCTGCGCCGGACGCTTGCGGCCGAGCCGGCCCGGCCGCATGCCGCGCCGAACGTCTGGGCGACGATCCGCGATCCGCGGGTGCTGTTCTACGCGTTCCTGTTCTTCAACGTCACGACGGCGAGCTACGGCCTGAGCCTGTGGCTGCCGCAGATCGTCAAGGCCGCCGGCCTGACCAACGCCCAGACCGGCTTCGTGACCGCGATCCCCTACGCGTTCGGCACCCTCGCGATGGTGCTGGGCGGCTGGTGGTCGGACCGGCACGCGGACCGGATCGTGCCGACCGCCGCCATGACCTTCCTGGTCGCCGCCGGCCTCACCGCTTCGGTCTGGCTCGCCGCGCCGCTCGCGCAGTTCGCCGCGATCTGCGTGGTGATGATCGGCATCTACGGGCTGAAAGGTCCCTCGCTCGCTCTCTACACCGAGAGCTTTCCCGGCCCGGCGGCGGCCGGCTCGATCGCCATGGTGACGGCGCTCGGCAACCTGTCGGGCTTCCTGCCCCCCTACCTCGTCGGCTGGATCAAGGATGCGACGGGGCAATTCACCTACGGCCTCCTGTTCCTGGCCGCGATCGCCTTCCTGGGGGGCGTGCAGGCCCTGCTCGCCCCCGCCTTCGAGCGGCGCCTCGCCGCCTCCGCGCCACGATGACGGAGCGATCCGCGATGCTCGCAACCGACACCGCCCTCGGGGAGGCGCGCCCCGCCCTCCACCACCGCGTCGCCTCGATCCTTGGCGGGTCGGTGGGCAACCTGATCGAGTGGTTCGACCTGCACATCTACACGGCGTTCTCCCTCTACTTCGCGCCGCAGTTCTTCCCCGGCGATTCGCCAAACGTGCAGCTCCTCAACGCCGCCGGGATCTTCGCCCTGGGCTTCCTGCTGCGGCCCCTCGGGAGCTGGATCTTCGGCGTCTACGCCGACCGGCACGGGCGGCGCACCGCGCTGAGTCTGTGCGTGACCCTGATGTGCGCGGGGTCGCTGCTGATCGCGATCTGCCCGACCTACGAGCAGGCAGGTATCCTGGCGCCTGCGATGCTCCTGCTCGCGCGCATGCTGCAGGGCCTGTCGCTCGGCGGCGAGTACGGGGCGAGTTCGGTCTACCTGACGGAGATCGCGGATCCGCGCCGCCGCGGCTTCTTCAGCAGCTTCAACTACGTGACGCTGATCTCGGGCCAGCTGCTGGCGACCTTCCTGCTGGTGGTGATGCGGGCGCTCCTGAGTTCCGACCAGATCGCCGCCTGGGGCTGGCGCGTCCCGTTCGCCATCGGTGCAGCCTGCGCGGTCATCGGCTACGCCCTGCGCCGGAACATCGACGAGACCGACCAGTTCAGGGCGCTCGAGCGCCGGGGCACGGCGGAGCGGCCGACCTTGCGCCTCCTAGCCCAACCGCGCGCACTGGTCCTGGTCGCCGGCATGACGGTCGGCGGCACGGTCGCGTTCTTCACCTACACGGTCTACATGCACCGGTTCCTGTCGAACTCGGCCGGGCTGACGCGAGATCAGACGACGCTGGTCTCCTGCGCCACGCTGTTCGTGTTCGCCTTGCTGCAGCCGCTGCTCGGGGCGCTGTCGGACCGGATCGGGCGCAAGCCCCTGCTTCTCGCCTTCGGTGTCCTCGGGACGCTCGGCACCGTGCCGCTGATGACCGCGATGACCCGGGTCCACGATGCGCGGTCGGCGCTGATCCTGCTGATGATCGCGCTGGTCATCGTGTCCGGCTACACGTCGGTCAACTCGGTCGTGAAGGCCGAACTCTTCCCCACGAGCGTGCGGGTCCTCGGCGTCGGCCTTCCCTACACCCTGGCGACATCCGTTTTCGGCGGCAGCGCCGAGTATGTCGGGCTGTGGTTCAAGCATCTCGGCCATGAGACCCTGTTCTTCTACTACGTCAGCGCCTGCATCGCCTGCACCTTCGTCACGACGCTGTTCCTCAAGGAGGGCGGCACCGCGAGTCTCGATCCTGAGCGGGTCGGCGGCGAGCCCCACCCGTCGAAGGATCTCGTGACCGGCGTTGCGCCGCTAGCCGACTCGCCCCGCACCGCTCAAGGATAGCCATGGCAGACCCCCAACTCATCGTGCAGCGGGACGGGCCGATCGGCTGGCTGATCTTCAGCAATGTCGCCAAGCACAACGCCATGACGTTCGAGATGTGGCGCGGCGTTCCCGAGGTGATCGCTGGCCTCGCGGAGGATCCGGAGATCCGCATCCTCGCGCTGAAGGGCGCGGGCGAGAAGGCGTTCGTATCCGGCGCCGACATCTCCGAGTTCGAGACCAAGCGCGGCTCCAGCGAGGCCCAGATGGCCTACAACGCCGCCGCGGACGCGGCGACCGCGATCATCCAGACCTGCTCCAAGCCCACCCTCGCCATGGTGCGCGGCTACTGCATCGGCGGCGGCCTGGCCCTCGCGCTGGCCTGCGACCTGCGCTTCGCCGCGGAGGGCACGCGCTTCGCTATCCCCGCGGCCAGGCTCGGCCTGGGCTACCGCTACGCCGGCATGCGCCGCCTCGTCGACGTGGTCGGCCCCTCGCGCGCCAAGGACATCTTCTACTCGGCACGCCAGTTCGACACCGCCGAGGCGCTGAGCATGGGGCTGATCAACCGGATTGTTCCCAAGGACGCGCTGGAGGAGGAGGTCCGAGCCTACGGGACCCGCGTCGCCGCCAATGCGCCGCTGACCATCGCGGCCGCCAAGCTCGCCATCGACGCGGCCACCACCGAGCCCGGCCCGGACGCCCTCGCCGCCATCGACCGCGCGATCAAGGCCTGCTTCGCCAGCGAGGATTACCGGGAGGGCCCGATCGCCTTCCGCGAGAAGCGGCCGCCGAACTTCAAGGGCCGCTGAGCGCCCTGCCCCTGAACCGGCCCCCCATTCATCACGCCGCGCGAAACCGGGAGACGTCCATGCCCTCCGCCCATGCGTTGAGCCGCTTCACGGTGCTGGACCTCACCCGCGTGCGCTCGGGCCCGACGGCCGTGCGCCAGCTCGCCGACTGGGGCGCCGACGTCATCAAGATCGAGCCCCCCGGGGGCGACCGGATCGGCGGCAACCGCGACGGCTCCGACTTCCAGAACCTGCATCGCAACAAGCGCAGCCTCACCCTCGACCTGAAGCAGCCCGAGGGCGTCGCCGTGCTGAAGCGGCTCGCGCGCTCGGCCGACGTGCTCGTCGAGAACTTCCGGCCGGACGTGAAGGACCGCCTCGGCATCGGTTACGCGGCGCTGGCCGCCGAGAATCCCCGGCTCGTCTACGCCAGCATCTCCGGCTACGGGCAGGACGGCCCCTACCGCATGCGTCCCGGGCTCGATCAGATCGCGCAGGGGATGGGCGGGCTGATGTCGATCACCGGCGAGGCCGGCGGGGGGCCGGTGCGGGCCGGCATCGCGGTCGCCGATTCGAGCGCCGGCCTGTACTGCGCCCTCGGCATCCTGACCGCGCTCCTGGAGCGGGAGCAATCGGGCCAGGGGCAGTGGGTGCAGACCTCGCTCCTGCAGGCGCAGATCGCCCTGCTCGACTTCCAGGCGGCGCGCTGGACCATGGACCACGAAATCCCGCCGCAGATCGGCAACCACCATCCGACCGCGAGCCCGATGGGCGCGTTCCCGACCGCCGACGGGCACGTCAACATCGCGCCGATCGGCGAGGCCATGTGGCGGCGCCTGTGCGCGGTGCTGGGCCATCCCGAATGGGCCGAGGACCCGCGCTTCGCCGATCAGCCGGCGCGCGGCCGCAACCGCCACGACCTCGCCGACGCAATCGCCGCTGTGACCCGGACCCGGAACGCCGCCCACTGGGTCGAGGCCCTGAACGACGCCGAGATCGCCTGCGGTCCGGTCTACACGATGGATCAGGTCTTTGCCGATCCGCAGGTGCAGCATCTCGGCATGGCCGAGACGGTGGAGCACCCGCGCCTCGGGCGCATCGATCTGGTCGCCCAGCCGATCCGGATGTCCCGCTCGGACGGGCACGTGCGGACGGCGGCGCCCAATCTCGGCGCGCAGAGCGAGGCGATCCTGCACGCCTTCGGCTTCGACGCGCAGGCGGTCACGGCGCTGCGGGAGAAACGCGTGATCTGAAGGCGCGCCAGCCCGGCCCCGAGGCCGGGCGGCCACGAGGGAGGACCTCATGACGGATCGGATGCCGGATCGGAGACGCCCATGGACCGCTTGAGCCTCGCCGCGGTCCCGGACCGCGCCACCCCGGCCGCGCGGGCGGCCTCGAGCACCCGGGTTTTCTGGATCACCTGGGCGGGCTGGATGCTCGATGGCTTCGACTCGGCCATCTATATCTTCGTGCTGGTCCCGGCGGTGTCGGAGCTCCTCGCGGCCGGGGGCATCGAGCCTGCGCGCGGCACGATCGCGCTCTACGGCGGCTATTTCTTCTCGATCTTCATGCTGGGCTGGGCGTGCTCGATGTTCTGGGGCTGGCTCGCCGACCGGATCGGGCGCGTGAAGGTGATGTGCCTGACGATCCTGGTCTACTCGATCTTCACCGGGCTCTGCGGCCTCGCGGGCGGGCTCGCCTCCTTCGCGGTGTTCCGGTTCTGCGCGGGGTTCGGCGTCGGCGGCGAATGGGCGGCCGGCACGCCGCTGCTCCACGAATCGGTGAGCGAGCACCAGCGCGTGCGGCTCGCGGGCTGGCTCCACACCGCGACCCCGACAGGCCTGCTGCTGGGCGCGGCCGCCTCCTTCCTCGCCCCGGTGATCGGCTGGCGGGGCATGTTCTTCCTGGGCGTGCTACCCGCCCTCCTCGTGGTGGCGATCCGCGCCACCGTCCAGGAGCCGCCCCGGGCGCGGCAGGCGCGGACCGCGCGCGGGACCGATGCGCCGAGCCTTGCCGACATGTTCGTGGGCCCGCAGGCCCGCACCACCTGGGCGGCCGGGCTGATGATGTCGTGCATCATCCTGGGCCTGTGGTCCTCGACCTACTGGGCGCCGACCCTGGTGATCAGCAAGCTCGTGGCGACCGGATCGACGCCGGCCGCCGCGCAGAAGGTGGCGGCGATCAGCGGCATCATCACCAACATCGGGACGCTGATCGGCTGCCTCGCGATGCCGTTCATCGCAACGTGGTTCGGCAGCCGCCGCAGGACGGCCACGGCCTTCTTCCTCGGCGCCTTCACCATCAACCTCGTCGCCTATCTCGGCGCCGCCGTCTGGTTCGATAGCGTGACGCTGTTCATCGCGTTGCTTCCGCTCGTCGGCTTCTTCACCAACGCGGTGTTCGCGCTTTACACCATCTGGCTGCCCGAGCTGTTCCCGACGCGCCGCCGGGCGTTCGGATCCGGCTTCGCCTTCAGCTTCGGGCGCCTGCTGGGCGCACTGGGTCCGACGATCGTGGGCGGCCTCGTGGTGGTGACGGGATCTTATCCGGAGGCCCTGGCGATCATCTCGCTGATCTACCTCCTCGGCCTGCCGACAATCTGGCTGGCTCCCGAGACCGCGAACAAGGAGCTTCCAGCCTGAGCCGCCCGAGAGTGAAACGCCCGCGCCGGAGCGGATGCTTCTACGCGATGCGCGTAACCCGGCGGCCGGCTCAGGTCGCCTCCTTCCACGACAAGCAAGCGGACAAGAACAGATCGCACTGAGCGCGGCCGCGTCCGCCTTCAGACGAACCGCGTGTCGGAACGGCCGGCATCAGCGCGAGGGGGCCGAACGTGCGTGGCCGGAAGCGGCGGGTCCGCTTCGGAGGCGGCTTGCCGGCCGGGCGAACAGTCCTGGATCGACCCAAGGCGGTCACTCAGCTCGTTCTGACGATGGCCCGTCTGCAAACACGATTGGGCCGGCGCCCAGTATATGCGCCTGCCGGTACCCACGCGGGGTCATGTCGGGCCTAGGAGTGCGGACGAAACGGGGAGCCGACGACCTCGGCCTCCCTGAGATCGGTGATAACCACGACAGCGGTCCGATACGCAATCGGCAGTTTCGCGGGGTGAGCACCGTTCAATTATGAACTTACACTCATCGCCGATATATTCATTGCGAATTATTCCAATCAAATTAGATTTAGATCTATACACGCTTGTATGTTTTGCCGATTCAGCGATCATTAATTATGTCTTGTCAGATCGCAATAAATTTGCGTAGTGCAAACTCGTGGATAACAAATTTTGATGCAACATAGGTCCCGCATGATGTGATACATATATAGTATAGGCATCCGAATCAGATCGATCTTGCGCAGCGAATTTGGATTTCCGCAGGATACGGCATCTGTCGGGAAAGCCACAGCTAGGATCGACCGGGCTGTCCGGTCGGCATGACGTGCGGGTGGATCGATCATGATGTTTGCCGTGCCCGCCGTACTGATGCAGCTGACGCTGACGACGCCCGTCTCGGACCGGGTGCCGACGTTCGACGTTCGAGGCAGCTGCCAGGCGGCGACGAAGCAGATGACCCTCGATGCCGGTCGACAGAAGCTCTGCCTTCAGGACGAGGCGTCGGCGCGTGCGGAGGTCGCCAAGCGCTGGTCCAGCTATCCTGCCGGTGACCGAACACGCTGTGCCGCCGAAGCACAGCTCGATGGCCTGCCGAGCTATGTCGACCTGCTCGAGTGCTTGACCCTTGCCCGGGAAGCCAAGGCCGAGGACGGTCAGTGACCGCGGCAGCACCAAGACCGAACGCCTCCCCGTGACGATCTCAGGTTGAGTGCCGACCGTGCCGATCGTTTTGCAGCTTCCCCGATCCGTCCATCTTCTCGCCTTGGCGACGATCGCCGGACTCGCTGCCGGGTGTCGCGACGCAAATCAATACGTGCCGCCGCCGCCGCCCAGCGTCTCGGTTGCGCAGCCGGCCCTGCGCACGGTGACGCGCTACTTCGAACTCACGGGCAACACCAAGGCGTACGCGGCCGTCGAACTTGAGGCGCGCGTCCAGGGCTTCCTGGAGGCGATCACCTACAAGGACGGCGCCGTGGTGAAGAAGGGCACGCCGCTCTTCTCCATCCAGCGCAACACCTACGAGGCGCAGCTCAAGCAGGCGCAGGGCGCCCTGGCGGCACAGCAGGCCGCCCTGCTGAATGCCCAGTCCGAGTATCAGCGCCAGTCTACGCTGGGGCGGCAGGAATTCGCCTCGCAGGCGCGCGTCGAGGACGCGAAGACCAAGCAGGACCAAGCCAGCGCCGCCGTGATGGAGGCGCAGGCCAATCTCGACATCGCCACCATCAATCTCGGCTACACGCAGGTCTCCGCGCCCTTCGACGGCGTGGTCACCAATCACCTCGCGGATGTCGGGGCGCTCGTCGGCATCAGCGGACCGACCAAGCTGGCGCAGCTCGTGCGCATCGATCCGCTCTACGTCTACTTCAACGTCAGCGAGCAGCAGGTACTGCTGGTCAAGGAGCATCTGCTCGCGACCCACCGGACGCTGGGCGACCTGTCCAAGATCCCCGTGGAGATCGGCCTGCAGACCGAGACCGGGTATCCACATGCCGGCAAGCTCGACTACCTCGCGCCGCAGGTCGATCCGTCCACCGGCACGCTGATGGCCCGGGCGCTCATCGAGAACGGCGACCACGCGCTCCTCCCGGGCCTGTTCGTGCGGGTCCGGATCCCGGTCGGGCGCCAGGACAAGGCCCTGCTCGTCCGCGGCGACGCCATCGGGACGAACCAGCAGGGCAGCTACGTGCTCACGGTCGGCGCCGACGACGTCGTCACCCAGCGGGTGGTGACGCTCGGGCCCCGGGACGGGCGCTACCGGGTGATCGAGACGGGGCTCGCGCCCGGCGACTGGGTCGTCACGGAGGGCATCCAGCGGGCGATCCCCGGCGCCAAGGTCGCCCCCCAGAAGGTGGTGGTGGCCGAGGCTTCGTCCGAGCCGCCGCCCCAGCGGTGAGACCTCGGCCGCGGGACACGGCCGCGCCGACGCGGCCGAGGGTCCGATCCTCCCCGTGCCCGGGGGTCGGCCTCCGCCAAACCGTGGCCCGCCGATGCGGTGGGACGCCCCTGAGACGCTGGCACCGAGGGCCTACGGCATGATCTCGCGCTTCTTCATCGAGCGGCCGGTCCTGGCCAACGTGCTGGCCCTGGTCATGGTGCTGATCGGCGCGGTGTCGCTGCTCAACCTGCCGGTGTCCCAGTATCCTAACGTCGTGCCGCCGACGGTCCAAGTCACCACCCGCTATCCGGGCGCGAGCGCGCGCACGGTGGTCGACACGGTGGCGCTGCCGATTGAGCAGCAGGTCAACGGCGTCGAGGGCATGCTCTACATGCAGTCGACCAGCGCGAGCGACGGCACCTACACGCTCACGGTCACCTTCGCCATCGGGACGGACGGCGACCAGGCCCAGGTGCTGGTGCAGAACCGCGTCGCGATCGCGATGTCGTCGCTGCCGCAGGCGGTCCAGGTCCAGGGGGTCACGACCCAGAAGAAGTCCACCGCGGTCCTGCAATTCGTGACGCTGTCGGCCAGCGACGGGAAATTCGACAGCCTGTTCCTGTCGAATTACGGCGTCATCAACGTGCAGAACGAGCTGGCCCGGCTGCCCGGCGTCGGCAACGTCACGGTCTTCGGCGCCGGCCAGTACGCGATGCGGATCTGGCTGGATCCCGACCTGGTGCAGGCCCGGGGCCTCACCCCCGACGCCATCATCAACATCGTGCAGCAGCAGAGCCAGGAGGTCACCGCGGGCGCCGTGGGGATGCCGCCGGTCCCGGCCGGCCAGGACTTCCAGTACACACTCAACGTCAACGGACGGCTCAACAACGCCCCGGATTTCGAGAACATCGTCATCAAGGCGGACGCGCAGGATGGCGGCCGCATCACCCGCCTGCGCGACGTCGGCCGCGTCGAGCTCGGCGCGCAGACCTACAGCCAGTCGTTCACGCTGAACGGGCAGCCCGCCGCCGGCATCGGCATCTACCAGCTGCCCGAGGCGAACGCGCTGACGGTGGCGAACGCGGTCCGCACCCGGATGGCCGAGCTCGCGAAGACCTTCCCGTCGGGCCTCGTCTACGCCATCCCGTTCGACACGACGGAGTTCGTGCAGGCCTCGATCCACGAGGTCTACAGGACGCTGTTCGAGGCGGCCGTGCTGGTCCTCATCGTCATCCTGGTCTTCGTCCAGGACTGGCGCGCCATGCTGGTGCCGGCGACGACGGTGCCGGTGACGATCATCGGCGCCTTCGCCGCCATGGCGGCGATGGGCTTCAGCGTGAACCTCTCGACGCTGTTCGCCATCGTGCTGGCCATCGGCATCGTGGTGGACGACGCCATCGTGATCGTCGAGGGGGTGTCCCACCACATCGACGAGGGACTGTCGCCCCGGGCGGCGGCCGAGAAGGCGATGGAGGAGCTGTTCGGCCCGATCATCGGCATCACCCTGGTGCTCATGTCGGTGTTCGTGCCGGCCGCGTTCCTCCCCGGCCTGACCGGGCAGCTCTACAAGCAGTTCGCCCTGGTGATCGCCGCCACCGCGCTGATCAGCGCGGTCAACGCCGCCACCCTGAAGCCGACCCAGTGCGCCCTGTGGCTGCGCAAACCGGTGCCACCGGAGAAGCGGAACGTGTTCTACCGCGGCTTCAACCGCGTCTACGGCGTTTTGGAGAACTGGTACGCCCGGCTGATCGCCACCATGGTCCGGCGCAGCGGCCTCATGGTCGCCGTCGCGCTCCTGCTGATCGGGCTCGCCGGCTGGGGGCTGACCCGCCTGCCCACCGCCTTCCTGCCCACCGAGGATCAGGGCTACGTCCTGATCGGCGCCCAGTTGCCGGACGGGGCCTCGAAGGAGCGCACCGACGCGGTGATGCAGCGGATCAGCGCCCAGGCGAAGGCGACGCCGGGCGTCGACAACGTTCTGTCGATCAGCGGGATCTCGGTCCTCGACTCCAACGCCACCCTGCCCAATGCCGGGGTCGCCTACGTGGTTCTCAAGAACTGGGACGCTCGGGCCAAGGAGAAGGGCCAGGATCTGCGCAGCCTCTACGAGCGCTTCAACGCGATGCTGGAGGGCGTCGAGGACGCCGCCACCTTCGTGCTGATCCCGCCGCCGATCCAGGGCATCGGCAACGCCAGCGGCTTCACCATGCAGATCGAGCTGCGCAACGGCGACTTCGACTACCCGCTGCTGGAGAGCCTCGCCCGGACGGTCGTCGCCGACGGAAACTCGCAATCCGGGCTGCGGAAGCTCAACACCTCGTTCCGGGCGGGCGTGCCGCAGATCGCGATCGCCGTGGACCGGGTGAAGGCCGAGGCGCTCGGCGTGACGGTCGGGCAGGTCTTCTCGACGCTCTCGAGCTACGTCGGGTCGTCCTACGTTACGCAGTTCAACAAGTTCGGCCGAACCTTCCAGGTCTACGTGCAGGCCGCGCCCGATTACCGGCTCCGCGCCGAGGACGTCGAGAACCTGAAGGTGCGCGCCGGCAACGGCGTGATGGTGCCGCTCGGCACCGTCGTGGAGATCAAGACGGTGCAGGGCCCGTCCCTGATCAGCCTGTACAACCTCTACCCGACCGCCACGATCGTCGGCGGGGCGGCGCCGGGCTTCAGCTCCGGGCAGGCGCTGGACCTGATGCAGCAGATCGCCGCCAAGGTGCTCCCGCCGGGCACGGGCTACGACTGGACGGCGATGTCGTACCAGGAGAAGGCGGTCGGCGCGCAGATCTACCTCGTGTTCGCGCTGGCCATCCTCCTCGTCTACCTGGTCCTGGCCGGCCAGTACGAGAGCTGGATCCTGCCGCTGGCGGTCCTGCTCGGCGTGCCGCTGGCGCTGCTCGGCACGGTCGGGGCGCTGCTGCTCCTCGGCGTCGCCAACAACCTCTACACGCAGATCGGCCTGATCCTGCTGATCGCGCTGGCGAGCAAGAACGCCATCCTGATTGTCGAGGTCGCCCGCGAGAAGCGGCAGGCCGGCCTCGACATCACGGCCGCCGCCGTCGAGGCGGCGCGGCTGCGCTTCCGCCCGATCCTGATGACCTCGTTCGCCTTCATCCTCGGCGTGCTGCCCCTCGTGACCGCCGCTGGTGCCGGCGCCGCGGCGCGCAAGTCGATCGGCATCACGGTGTTCAGCGGCATGCTCGCCTCGACCTGCCTGGCGGTGCTTTTCGTGCCGTCCTTCTACGTGATCCTGCAGCGCATCGAGGAGCGCCGCGCGCGCAGGGGGCAGCCCGGGCCCGTCGCGTCTACACCCCCGGCCGGGACAACCGCCGAGACCGGACGGGCGTGAGCCGGAGCTTGGGCGCGTGAGCGGCCCCGTATCGCCAAGACTCGCGACCGGCGCGGCGGCCAGCGCGCGCCGCCGCCTCCTCCGACACGCACGGCGCGGGGGCCGCGACCGGACCTCCTCCGACACGCACGGCGCGGGGGCCGCGACCGGACCTCCTTCGATAGGCCGCCCGATCTCCCCAAGTTGACGGCCTGGCATCGCCCATCCTATTAGATATAGCATCAGCTATAAAGATGGGTCAGGGCTATGCGGCACACTGGCGCTTCGGGTCGCCTGTCGGCCTCGGGATCGGTCCTGTGCGGGCTCGCCGCGACGCTCGGACTGGCCGCGGCACCAGCGCTGGGCCAGTCCCTGCCAACCGCGGCGGAGAACCTGACGTCGGGCGACCTCGACAGCGAGCATCTGTTCGGCTTCACCGAGGGCAGCGACCTCGGCGTTCCCGGGGAGATGGAGCTGGAATGGGAGACGAGCGGGCGCCTCGGCAGGCGCGTCGCCCGCTTCCTCACCGTCGACAGCTCCCTGGCCTTGAAGGTGCCGCTGACCCACGATGTCCGCCTGGCCCCGGGCGTCACCTTCAACGCCTACGACATCGGCGCGCCCGGCACCCCGGCCCGGACCACGGGCGGCTTCAACGGCGGCTTCCTCGAGACCCGGGTGCGCCTGATGGATCGCCGGACGGCCCCCTTCGGCCTGACCCTCAACCTCGTGCCCGGCTACGGCACCGTCGACGGCGGGTCGGGCGTGCCGGCGCGCAGCTTCGGCACCGAGATCGGCCTGCTGGCGGACCGCGAGATCATCCCCGGCAAGCTGATCGCCGCCGTCAATGTCGGCTTCGCGCTCTCGACGACGCGGCTGACCGTGATGGACGCGCCCGTGCGCGGATCGGGGATCGAGGTGGCGGGGGCGCTGGCCTATTGCGTCCGGCCCGGCCTCTTCCTCGGCGGCGAGGCTCGGTACGCCCGGACCTACGACGGTCTGGTGTTCGACCGGTTCGCGGGCGAGGCCGTGTATCTCGGACCGACGGCCTACACGACCCTGTCAACTCAGGCCTGGGCCTCGTTCACGTGGAGCTTTCAGGCCGCCGGGCAGGCGATGGGCGAGCCCGGCCCGCTCGACCTGACGAGCTTCGACCGCCATCAGATGCGATTGCGCGTGGGGTACAGTTTCTAATCGCGACCCGGGCCCATGTCGGGCAACTGCAAATTTGCCCGCGCGCCTTGCGGAGGCGACACCATCCCCACGCCGCTGCCTGCGGTTTTCGCAAGACGGTCGACACTCCGGTCTTCGGGCACATCGAAGAAGAGACTGGCGGCGAGACGCGCAACCTCCTGAGATGTCCTAAAATCCATCATCTTACAACATCTCATTGGTACTTGATGCGTATCGTCTGCCTGTGACATCAACAAATAGATACCGATTATGCAAGACATCGTCCCATAGAGCGCAGATCGCATACTATTGGCACCAGACAATTTTCGCTGAGCTCATGGCTGATGATCGCTCTGGGTAGATTTGAGACTGTTCCTTTGGAGATGGCAGGGCCAGGAAGGCGGACACAGCCGCACCGCTTTTCGCTGCGCAAGCCTGTCAGCCGAAGAGCCGGTAAGTCGTGACGAGGCGCTCGTTCAAGCGATATGAAACGGGACATTCCGTCAAATTGATTCAATCAGCAGGGAGCGTTCGGTAGCCGGTCGCCGACGTCGAGAAAGTCATCGTGAACCGGCAACCACACTCCTTTGCCGCGCGGACACGCACGGTTGCGTCGTGAAGCTTGGCGATGGCAGCCACTAGGCTCAGGCCAAGTCCGTTGCCAGGGGTTTGGCGGGACATCTCGGCGCGGTAAAAGCGTCGGAAGACCTTATCGTGCTCGGTGACCGGTAGGCCCGGGCCGGTATCCTCCACAGCCACCTCGACGGCTTGGCTGGTGCAGGCGACCTCGACGCGCACGGCACCGCCAGGAGGGGTGAACTTCACGGCGTTGTCGATGAGGTTCGACAGGGCCTCGAAGCAGAGGTCTCGATCCCCCTGAACGGCGTGCCGCCCCTCCCTGACCGCAAGCACGAGGCGGACGCCTTTCTCCTCGGCTTCGGGCTCGAAGAAATCGACCGCCGTGGCGGCCAACTCGGCGAGATCGACCGGGGCGAAGGCAATCCTGCGGCCCTCCTCCATCGCGCCGATCCGCAGCACGGCGGTGACCATGGCGAGCGTCTGGTCGATCCAGGCGAGGCCTTGGTCGATCGCCTCATGAAACTCCGCGACCGTCCTGGCCTGCGCCCGGCTGCGCTCCAGCCGGGCTCGCAAGCGGGTGAGCGGCGTGCGCAGGTCGTGGGCGACGGCATCGCCGACGCTGCGGACCTCGCCCATCAAGTGCTCGATCTCGTCGAGCATCCGGTTCACGTTCGCGGCGAGCCGGTCGAACTCGTCGCCCCGGCTCCCGACCGGCAAGCGCTTGCCGAGGTTGCCGCGCGTCACCTCGGCGAGCGCCGCCTCGGTCGCGGCGAGCCGCCTGCGGCCCCGGCGGGCGAGGACAATCCCGCCAATCCCGGAGAGCGCCAGCATCGGCACGAGGCCGAGGCCCAACGCCCGCAGGGTCGTAGCCCGGACCTTGTCGATGTCGTCGGTGTCGTGGGCAATCACCACCGTGCCGCCGCCGGGCAGCGCCAGGGCCGCCGCCCAGATCTCGTCGGCAAGGCTGCGGCCCCCGACCTCCACCGTGGCGTTCACGCGGTAGGCGTCGCCGTCTTGAGGCAGGCCCGCCGGCACCCTGTCGAGGTTGCCGGCGCGGCGCGTCCCGTCGGGCCCGAACAGGCCACCGTAATGTCGCGCGTGCGGGTCCATGGCCGTCCAGGTCTCGACCCGCAAAGCCGTGGCGGCGGGGTCGGCGGCGGCGGCGCGGACTTCGAGCTGCAGAGTCTCGGCGAGTTCCTCCCGCAGGTAGGACGCCGTCTGCCAGTAGATGAAGGCGAACATCGTCAGCGCGAGAAGCACCGACCACAGGGCAATCCCCAGCGCCCAGCGCAGGGTGGTCGAGCTCCAGAAATCAGTCATCGGGGGTGAGGGTGAAGCCGACGCCGCGGACGTTCTGGATCAGCGGCGCCTCCCCCGCCGCCTCCAGCTTCCGGCGGAGGCGGCCGAGATGGACGTCGATGAGGTTCGATTTCGGCGTGAACCGGTAGTTCCAGACCTCCTCGAACAGCATCGCCCGGGTGACGATCCGGCCGGGCGAGCGCATCAGGTAGGCGAGCAGCTTGAGTTCGCGGGGTAGCAGGTCGAGGTCGCGGGCGCCGCGCCGACCGGTCCCGGCGATGAGGTCGACCTCCAGGCTTCCGACCCGCAGGAGCGTCTCCCGGCTGTCGACCGGGCGGCGAAGCAGAGCCTCGATCCGTGCGGCCAGCTCCCCGAGGGCGAAGGGCTTGGCGAGATAGTCGTCGCCGCCGGCCCGGAGGCCGCGGATGCGCTCGTCCACGTCACCCAGGGCACTGAGGACGAGGGCCGGGGTCCGGTCGCCGTCCCGGCGCAGATCCTGCAGCACGCCGAGCCCGTCCTGGCCCGGCAACATCCGGTCGAGGATGATCGCGTCCCAGCTGGCCTCCCGCGCTGCCTTCGCTCCATCCGGTCCGTTCGTCGCCCAGGCGACCTCGTGGCCGCGCCCGCGCAGGTCGTCGAGCACGTCCCCGGCCGTGTCTCCGTCATCCTCGATCAGCAGCAGCCTCGCCACGCCGCGCGTTCCTCCCCACCATCCCGTTGTGTCGCATGTCGGCCCGGCGGTCTGCGCGGGGAAACGATTGTGAACCCGAATTTAGTGGCGTCTCATTGGCCTCGTCCCACATTAGAATGACTCTAGCACGTACCTCAGGCTCGTCCCGGGCGGGGGGCGATACTTTGCCGGGCTCTCCGATGTCGTTCTCGCCTCGCGGCTTCGCCGCATCCGACGCAATCCCCAGTCGCTGAGGGAGTGTCGCCCATGCCTCGGAAGCGGCGGCCCCGCCGCCTTATCAATCGCTACGCCCAGAGACGGCTCTACGACGTCGAGACCCGGACCTATGTCAGCGTCGAGCAGTTGCGGGAACTGCGCGTCGAGGGCTTCGAGGTGGTGATCCGCGAGGTCGAGACCGGGCGCTACGTCAGCGACGAGATTCTTCCCTCGGGCTTCGACGCATGAGCCCTGTTCTCACATCCGCGGCCTCCGTCCCGCCCGGTCGGCCGCCCTCCTGTCCATGTCGCTGAATGCCGAGTCGTCCGCGCGCCATGCCGAGACCGCGGAGTCGACCGACAACGACCGCCCGGAGCGCGATGCCGCTCCACCGCCGTCTCCGGTCGTGCGGCGAAGCTGGGCGCCGGGGACGCTCCTCACCCTGGTCGTGCTGGCCGCCGCGGCGGCCCTCGCGGGCTGGAGCTATCGTGGACCGGTCCTCGACGCGCTCGGTCTCGCTCCGCTCCCGGCGGCCTCCGATGCGAAGGCGGACAAGCCCGACGACGCCCCGGCGAATGCCGATCTCGTCACCCTCGACGAGGCCGGCCAGAAACGGATTGGCCTCTCCTTCGGTCAAGCTAAGACCCGCCGCATCATGCTGCCGGTGCGTGCCCCCGGCACCGTCGCCTTCGATGAGCGGCGGGTCACGCATCTCAAGCCGCGCACGCAGGGGCGGGTTCTGAGCCTCGCGGTCCAGCCCGGCGACAGGGTCGCGGCCGGCCAGACCCTCGCGACCCTCGACGCCGGCGGCATCCTCGACGCCCGCAACGGGCTGCAGGCTGCGCAGGCCGCGCTAGGGGAGGCACAGGCCTCCGAAGCGGTGGCCGCGCTGCAGGTGAAGCGCGGACTGGAGCAGCTGAAGTTCGGCGGCGTCGCCCAGGCCGAGGTCGAGCGGCGTCAGGTCGATCTCGCCAAAGCGCAAGCGGCCGTGAAGTCGGCGCAGGCGAATGCCGACCTCTACCGGGCCCAGTACCAGCGCCTCGCCCCGGCCGAAGGCGCCGCGCCCGGCACCAGCGCCGTGATCACGCCGATCAGCGGCGTGGTGACGAGCGTCGGCATCACGCTGGGCGAAGTGGTCGACACCGGGCGGGACGCCTTCACGGTGGCCGATCCTGCCCGCGTCGTCGTGCTGGCACACCTTTACGGGGCTGACATTGCCCGGGTTAAGGCGGGCGACACGGCCTCGGTGGAGAGCCCGATGCCCGGTCATCCGGCCTTCGAGGGCCATGTCCGCTCGGTCAACGCGGCCCTCGATCCGGCGACGAATACCGCCCCCGCGCGGATCGAGCTCGACAACCCGCAGGATCTGCTGCGCGCCAACCAGTTCGTCTCCGTCACGGTCACCGCCGATCTCGGCCGCGACGGTGCGACCATCCCGGCGGCCGCCGTGCAGCAGACGGAAGGCGGCCCGATCGCCTTCGTGCGCAAGGCCCCCGATCAGTTCGAGCGGCGCTCCCTGACGCTCGGCATCCAGCGCTCGGATTGGGTGGAAGTGCGCCACGGGGTGGCGGCGGGCGAGACGGTCGCGACTGCGGGCAGCTTCGACCTCAAAGCCATTCTGCTGCGCGGCCTCCTCGGCTCGACGGATTGAGGGGCGGCGATGAGGAGCTGGTTCGCCCTGCTGGTCCGCCGCCGGTTCCTGGTTCTGATGATCGCCCTCGCGGCGGCGGCCGGCGGGGTCGCCAATCTCGACGGGCTCTCCATCGACGCGGTGCCGGACATCTCGCCGAAGCAGGTGATGGTTCTCACCCTTTCGCCGGGTCTCGGCCCCCTGGAGGTCGAGCGGCTCGTCACATTCCCGGTCGAGAGCGCCATGGCCGGCGCTCCGGGGCTCTCCAGCGTCCGCTCGACCTCGCGGGCCGGGGTCTCGGCGGTCTACGTCACCTTCGACGAATCCGTCCCGGTCACGGCGGCGCGGGCGGAGGTGTTCCAGCGCCTGCCCCAGGCCAAGAGCCTGATGCCGGCGGGAGTCGGCGACCCGCAGATGGGCCCGATGGCGACCGGCCTCGGCGAGATTTACCAGTTCGAGTTGCGCGGACCGGCCTACACGCCGATGCAGCTGAAGCGCATCCTGCAATGGACCATCGCGCCGAAGCTGAAGCTGACCCCCGGGATCGCCGATGTGAACATCTACGGCGGCCAGATGCCGACCGACGAGGTCCGCGTCTCGGCGGAAGCGCTGCGCCGCTACGGTGTGACCCTGGCCCAGGTCTACACGGCGCTCGCCGAGAACAACGCCGCCCGCGGCGGCGCCTACATCGAGCATAACGATCAGCAGGAGACGATCCGCGGCCTCGGCCTCGCCAAGGGCCCGGAGGACATCGCCAACATCGTCGTGGCGACGAGGCCCGGCGGCGTGCCCGTCACGCTCGGGACGCTGGGCACGGTGCAGGAGGCTCCTAAGGTCAGGCTCGGCGCCGTCACCCACGATGCGCAGGGTGAGACGGTCGTCGGCATCGCGCTCATGCGCTACGGCGGAAATGCCAGCGCGGTTGTCGAGGAGGTGAAGAAGACGGTCGCGGATCTGCGCAAGCAGCTTCCGCAGGGAGTCGAGATCGTCCCCTATTACGACCGCAGCGCCCTCGTGGACCGCACGATCCACACGGTGGAGCACAATCTCCTCGAAGGGGCGGTGCTGGTGATCGTGGTCCTGCTCCTGCTGCTCGGCAACCTGCGCGCCGGGCTGATCGTCGCCGCCGCGATCCCGCTCTCGATGCTGATGGCCTTCGCCGGGATGCGGCTGCTCGGCCTGTCGGGCAACCTGATGAGCCTCGGGGCGATCGATTTCGGGCTGATCGTCGACGGCGCCGTGGTGATGATCGAGAACGTGCTCCGTGCCCGGGGCGAGCACCCGGACCGCCCGGCCCACGACCTCATCCGCGACGCCGCCGCCGAGGTGGCCCGCCCGGTGATCTTCGCGGTGGCGATCATCATCATCGTCTACGTGCCGATTCTCGCCCTCGAGGGCGTCGCGGGCAAGATGTTCGCTCCGATGGCGCTCACGGTGATCCTGGCGCTCGGCTCCTCGCTGATCGTCACCCTGACCCTGATGCCGGCGCTCGCGGCGATCTTCCTCTCCGGACGCGGGATCGGCGAGCGCGAGACGCGCCTCGTCCACGCCGTGCGCGGCGCCTACACGCCCGTGCTGCGCTGGGCCGAACGGCACGTGCTCGTGACCGTGATCACGGTGCTCACCCTGTTCGCCGGCTCCTGCGTGGTGGCCACGCGGCTCGGGGGCGAATTCCTGCCGAAGCTGTCGGAAGGCTCGATCGTCATCACATCGGAGAAGTTGCCCGGCATCTCGCTGGACGCCTCACTCGCCACGGTGACCCGGATCGAGCGGGTGCTGAAATCCTTCCCCGAGGTGAAGCGGATCGTCTCCCTCACCGGCAGCGCCGAGATCCCGACCGATCCGATGGGCGTCGAATCGACCGACAGCTTCATAACCCTCGCCGATCCCTCCACCTGGACGACCGCCGACAGCCAGGAGGGTCTCGTCGCGGCCTTCGACAAGCGCCTCCGGGAGGACGTGCCGGGCGTCTCCTACAGCTTCTCGCAGCCGATCCAGATGCGGATGGACGACCTGCTGGAGGGCGTGCGCGGCGACGTCGCGATCAGCCTCTACGGTGACGACCTCAAGGTCCTGAGAGACACGGCCGATTCCATCGTGCGGGTGGTGTCGGGACTCCAGGGTGCGGCCGACGTGAAGGCCGAGGCGCAGGCCGGGATGCCGGCCCTCTCGATCCAGGTCGACCGCGCGCGGGCCGCGCGCTACGGGATCAACGTCTCGGACGTGCTCGACGTGGTCGAGAGCATCGGCGGACGCAACGCCGGGATGGTCTACGGCGACGACAACGCCATCACGGATATCGTCGTCCGGCTCGATCCGGCGGACCGCAGCGACATCGAGCGCATCCGCGCCCTGCCGGTGGGCCGGCCGGGAAAGGAGAACGGCTCTTCGATGACGGTGCCGCTCGCGATGGTGGCCTCGGTGGACGTCACCTCCGGCCCGGCACAGATCAGCCGGGAACGGCTGCAGCGGCGGATCTCGATCCAGGCCAACGTCCGGGGCCGGGACGTGCAGAGCTTCGTCGATGCCGCGCAGAAGGCCGTGTCCGACCAAGTGAAACTGCCGCCGCGCTATGCGCTGCAATGGAGCGGCCAATACCAGAACCTGCAGGAGGCGACGGCGCGCCTCTCGGTTGTGGTGCCTGCAGCCCTGGCGGGGATCCTCGTCCTCCTCGTCGTGATGTTCGGCGACATCCGGCTCGCCGGCCTGATCTTCCTCAACGTGCCGATGGCGGCCACGGGCGGTATCCTGGCGCTGGCCCTGCGGGCCATGCCGTTCTCGATCTCGGCGGCGATCGGCTTCATCGCGACCTTCGGCATCGCGATCCTGAACGGTGTGGTGCTGACGAGCTACATCCGCGACCTCGAAGGCTCCGGCCTCGACCCGAGAGAGGCCGCGACCCGTGCGGCGGAGATGCGCCTGCGTCCGGTGATGATGACCGCACTCGTCGCGGCGCTGGGCTTCCTGCCGATGGCCCTCTCGACCAGCGCGGGGGCCGAGGTGCAGCGCCCGCTGGCCACCGTGGTGATCGGCGGGCTGATCTCCGCGACGCTCCTGACCCTCGTGGTCCTGCCGGCGGTCTACCCGGTGGTCGCGGCGTTGCGTCTGCCCTTCGGTGGTTCGCGAGGCGGCGCAGTGCAGGAGCGACGGCCTTCGCCGCGCCACCAGCATGCGCGGGAAGGTGCCGATGGATGAGCGCGGTCAAGGCCGGGTTCGCTCCGGGCCGGGACGGCCAACCCATCTCGCGACGAGGCCCGCTTGAGCCACTCCCAGGGAAAGCGCACCTTCACCCGCCCGAACTCGCCGCGGTGGGTCTCCTCGCCCGGCGGATCCGTCACGATCGCCATCTGCAGGCCCTCGACCCTGGGCTTGGCCCCCGCGACCGGACGGTCGTACGTGTCGTGCCGGATCACCGGGACGGTCGTCGTCAGGTTCGCCCCCCGCATCGCCCGCACCCGCACCCGGCTGGGCGGCGCGCGCGCCGTGAACCGCCCGGCATGCGGGCCCTTGACCGTCCCTTTGGAAACGGTTGTTCGCGCTTGGCCGACGATGAGCCGGCCGTCAGTCGAACCGCAGAGAAGCGCGCGAACTCATGACGGATCGCACGGTTGAGGCACGGCATCGTGAGCCCGCCGAGCAGGCGTGTTCCACGCGGCTGCCGTCCTCGTCCCTCACGGCCTCCGGCACGACGCCGTGCTGAGTCAAACGCCACCCTGGAGATACTGACGACCATGCGCCCCGTCCACGCCGAAAGGCATCTCATCGACCGTATCGGCTGGCTGCGCGCCGCCGTGCTCGGCGCCAACGACGGCCTCGTTTCCACCGCAAGCCTGATCGTGGGCGTCGCCGCCTCCGCCGCCAACACGGGCGAGATCCTGGTCGCGGGCAGCGCCGGCCTCGTGGCGGGCGCGATGTCGATGGCGGCGGGCGAGTACGTCTCCGTGAGCTCCCAGGCTGACACCGAGCAGGCCGACCTCGCTCGCGAGCGTCGCGAACTGACCGACGACCCGGCGGCGGAGCGGGAGGAACTGGCCCGGATCTACGTTGACCGCGGTCTCGACCATGCGCTGGCGCTTCAGGTCGCCGAGCAACTCATGGCGAAAGACGCGCTGGGCGCCCACGCCCGCGACGAGCTCGGCATCTCGGAGGTCACCACGGCGCGCCCGGTCCAGGCCGCGCTGACCTCGGCGGCGACGTTCTCGGCCGGTGCAGCCCTGCCGCTGACGGCCGCGGCGCTCTCGCCTGGCAGTCTCGCGGTCTACACGGTGTCCGGGGCCTCGTTGGTGTTCCTAGCGGTGCTCGGGGCGCTCGGCGCCAAGGCGGGCGGCGCCCCCGTCGCGCGGGCCACGGCGCGCGTGACGTTCTGGGGCGTGCTGGCCATGGCCGTGACGGCCGGTATCGGAAGCTTGGTCGGCAGGGCCGTCTGATTGCTACCTCGGGCCGCGGCAAGGCCGCTTTGGCACCGCAGGATCCCGGAGCCTGAGTTCTGCGTCACGCCTGAGACGTGGATGGCTGATAAAATCAACTGAAATCCATTTCATCCTGCCTTGCCGGTTCTCTTCATAAGTATCGTCAAGCACTTCGTCGCTCATGCCGGAGATGTGATTGATCGGGCTGCTTCGAACCGGAACGGCTCGCCGACGCGTGGTGTTTCCGGCGGCGCTCATGTCCGGGACCCTTGCGGGGTGGCGGGCCGCGCAGTGGAGAAAGGATCCCGTCGATGGACAAGACAGTCGCTGGCCTGATCGGAGCGGTCACGCTCCTGGCCGCTGCCGACCCGGCGCAGGCCGCCATGCCCGCCCCGACCGGACTGAGGGAGGCCATGCAGGTCGAGAGTTACGGAGACCTGCTCAAGCCCATCCCGGATGCGGTAGCGCTCCTGAGGGAGTCCGACGAGGCGGCCGCGAAGGCCGAACTCCTACCGGCCGCCTCCGACGGCGAGGCTACCGTTCAGCAGGCTCAATACTACTATCACCACCATCACCATCACCACCGGTTCTTCCGGCCGTTTTATCATCACCATCACCATCATCACCACCGGTACTACCGGCGGTACCACCACCATCACCATCATCACCACGGGTACTTCGTGCCCTACGGCTACTGAGCACGCCGCGTCGGGGCGGGACAGGGCTCCCGTCGCGACGCGTCTCAGCGGGAGCTCTTCGCGGCGCCCAGAATTCGCCTGTAGGTGCCGTCGAAAACCGTATTGGTCGCTGAGGTCCATTGGGTATCGGCCGACAGAGTCTGGCGGCTCGCGTAGATGCGCCGCGACTGCAGCTCGCGCTCGGCCGCCTCCGCCTCGGACATCCGCACGAGTTCGAAATCAGCCTCGGCCGGAACGATGCTCACCTGCATGAATGGCTCGTCCTTGCGGAAGACGTGGGTCTGGCCCTCGTCGGGAGCCTTGAACACCATGAAGTACATCATCGGCCACCAGTGCCTCAGGAGGGCCGGAACCGCGACCGGCACGGTTCCCGTCCGGTCGGTGTAGAAGCGCGGATGCGTCTCGGTCTTGATCGCCCAGCCTTCCTCAACCTTGAGGTCTATGAGGATCTGGTAGGTGTAGTAGGCGTCGCCGAAGCTCCGGAACGGCGGCCACTGCAGGCCTGGCTCGGGCGACTCGCCGAAATCGCCCTCGAAGGCCAGCTTGCCGTCCCGCGTGCTGACCCGCAGCTCGGCTTCGTAGGGGTAGAACAGCTCGATCCCGCCCTTGGCCGCCTCCGAGAAGGGAATGCAGTGCCAGGCATATTCCTGTGAGCCATCTGCCCGGGGTTCGGCCTTGCCGGCCCAGCCGGGAATCTCGAGACGCGTGCGCCGGGGTCGCAACCCAGGCTCGATCAGCCTGAACTTCACCTGTCGCATGCCTGGCCGTTCCCGCGCTGTCCCGACGGAGGTGACGTGTTGCCCGAGGCGTGCCCCGCCCCGACGGCGAGGCGGGGGCCGCCCTGACCCGCTGGCGCGGTTACTTGGCCTTGTCGGCGATGCCCTTCAGGCCCGCGTCGTAGACGCCCGCGATCGCCTCCTGGGCCTTGTCGTCCGGCGCACCCTTGGCCTTGAAGGTGCCGGTCCAGGTGACCTTCGATCCGCTGCCGTCCTTCTCCACCCTGATGGTCGACTTGTAGTCCTGCACCGGCAGCGGGCCCGAGAGGATCGTGTAGGTGTAGTCCATCTTCTTGTCGTTGCGGGACTGCTCCTCCTCCACGATGGTCCCGCCGCCCTTCAGGGACAGGGTGCGCTCCTCCTTGCCGCCCTTCTTCGAGAGCACGCACTTCTCGATGACGGGGTGCCAATCGCCGATGCCGCAGAACCCGCCGATGGTTTTCCAGACGGTGTCCGGTGAGGCCGCGACGGTCGCGGTCTTCGTGACTTCCAGGGCGAGGGCCGGCGTGGCGAGCACGGAGGCAAGAGCCACGACAGGCACGATAGTCTTCAGCATCTGGCGTTTCCTCAAAGATGTCGTCGTTCGCCCCTTCGCGGGGATTCCGCCAAGGTAGCGCGCGGCATCGGGCCGAACATTCCCACCCACGGATCGGTGAACGAGGGCCTTCGCGGGACGGCCAGGCCCCTGGGACCCGGTGGCGTGAGCTCACGCCCGAACTCGTCTTCGGCGAAATCTCCGATGGCAGGGGTTGAAGCGGGGACCGACATGAGGCGTCGGGCACCCGGTCCACGTTCATCGGCACATCTTCGAAATGACCAAGGTCGGGCATCAGCCCATGCCGGGGCTGCCGAAGGACACGACCAGCCTGCCGCGCTTCTCGAAATCAAAGTTCGATCTCGTGGCGGAAGGGGTTCGCGGGTCTGATCCGATATGCCTGATCCCGATTACCGCCGCAGGCCCGACCGCGGCCAATATCCGGGGCGGCCCATGGCCGACGCTACTCGCGCAGGGGCTCCGGCTTCTGGCCATCCGGCAGGATGTCCTTGAGGTGGTCGTGCACCATTTCGGCCGTGAACGGCTTGCCGATGAAGCGGGCCCCGTCCGGCATGTCTCCGGGTCCCGGATGCACTTGGCCCGAGGCGACGACGATGGCGATGTGGGGCCACTGCCGGGCCGTCTCGCGAGCCAGGGCGAAGCCGTCACGGGATCCCGGCATCTGTACGTCGGTGAAGAGCAGGACGATCGAGGCATGCTCGCGGTCGAGCAACGCCATCGCCCTATCGCCATCGCAGGCCTCAAAGGTGCGGAACCCGGCGTCCCCCAGGATGTCCATCGCATCCATGCGGATGAGGCCGTCGTCGTCCACGACGAGGGCGCAAGGCGCTGAGGCATCGGCTGGATCGGTCATCGACACTCAAGTCCGAAACCAGACGAAAGGGTCCAGACGCGCGTTTCGGATGGCTACCGACCACGCGCGCGGTCTGGGCCGGATGCGGCCCGCCGCAGATCGCCCATGACATCCGTGCGAGGCCTTGGAACGAGGTGCCGCAGCAGCACGTTTGAGGGCGAATCCTAGTCCTGGAGAGACGCTATGCGCGCAGTGACAATCGCTTCCGTTCTGGCCTTCACGGCCTTCGCCGGCCTCGGTCAGGCCGAGGCCAAGGGCTGCCTCAAAGGTGCCGTCGTCGGCGGCCTCGCCGGCCACATGGTCGGGCACGGCGTGGCAGGGGCGGCGGCGGGTTGTGCCATCGGCCACCATCGTGCGAACCGCACCACCACGACGAATACGGTTCCGACCTCCGCAGGATCGGCGACCACGACCACCCCGTCACGCTCCTACTGAACGTCGCGCCCCGTCCAGCGGGACAGTCATCGCACGGGGAGGAAGGGCCTCGGCCCACCGCCGGGACCCTTTCGCCTCGTGGACCCATGACCGCAGCAAGGACGCCCCCGCCCTCTCGGCGAACGTTGCCCGCAGCGGGTCACATACCCGGTCGACGCAGGCCGAACGCGCCATGAACGAGCCGCCTCGGCGGTCCGCAGAGATCGCTGTGGTTCCGGCACCTAACCCTTCAGACAAGTGCTCATGAAAGCCTTGCGCTCGGCACCTTTCAAACTCTTGGCCGAGGCATCCGCGTTGCAACTTTTCATCTTGGCCTGCTGCGGGGTCAGGTCCTTGGCCGGCGCGGCGGTTTTCCCGGCGAGGCAGTCCGCCATGAAGTCTTTGCGTGCGGCGCCGGTCAGCTTTTGTGTACCAGCATCCACGTTGCAGGATTTCATCCGATCCCGCTGCGCCGTCTGAGCTGCCGAGGGTGCGGGGCTCTGCGCCGCGACGGGAAGCGTGCAGGCAAGGACGAGAGCCGAGGCAAAAGCGAGCGTACGCACGGCGAAAGGCCTCCATTGATGGAGGCGGACCGTAGCCGATTGCGACAGCGCAAGTCAGGATTGAAGCTGATGCTATCCCATCAATTTGCGGCGAGGGCCGTCCTATCCGGCCACCCATCGCGACGGGCTCCGGCACGAGAACAGCGACTCGGAAACCCCCTCTAGGCGCTCATGAAGCGGCGTTCGGATGTGCGTCCTTTCCGACTCTGACCGGCCTTGCGCAAGATTTTGAAAGCGGACGTGTCCTGCACCGTCACACCTTCATCCCAGCCGCAGTCTTGCGCTGGACATGACGACAGGTTTTCGAAGCGCTCGGTATCGGCTCGCGGAGATTGGGTGGTGTCTCTGCAGGCTGCCATCAACCTGTCCTAAGGATAGGCATGGCGCCGTGTGCGCTCGAACCTGTCGGCGCAGGGCTTATCGAAGAGCGCGCACGGAGGCTGAGCGCCCAAAGGTTCGGCCAGCATGGGTTGTCCGCCGATGTCGCCCAGCGCGTGACGCTGAGAATATTGCGATCGCGGATCGAAGTAGGGGTCCGACGTGTAGCTGCTCATGAACGCGCCTCCGGCAGCCATCTCGCTTTCGGACCACGCTGGCGCCATGAAACCGTACAAGGCAGCGAGAATAAGAACGATAAGCTTCTTCTGATGCGACATCGATTTGTCCCGAGCAGACCAAGTCTGAGAGGGCTTCCGGTGTTTGAGCGATGTGTCTCGGAGGCATCGCTGATCGGCGTCACTGGGTGAGGCCGCATCAATCAGCGGTCGTTGGACCGCGTAAGCTGATGCCGAGGCGGACGCCGAGCCATTGTAAAGGCGTCCGCTCCAGCGCGATCGAGAGAGATCGATACTCTGTTCTCTTCATACTCGTTGTGTTGACGCGACGAAAATCGGGACCCGATCGATCGACGGAGAGTTCCCGCCAGCTGTCTTTTCCGATCGATGAAATGCAAGTAAATACGATGCCAAAATCTCAAGGCGTATTTTATTTATAAAATTTATTTTTATTGCTGAACGTCATGGTCTGCGGACGACCTGAGTGTCGATGATGCACTCTCGGATCAGCGTGCAGTTTTTGAAATTTCGAACACGTCATTTTTCGAAAATAAAAATTGCTTCAAGATGTAAGTCCGAATTCATTCGAAGCACTATCGAGGTTGATTTATATCGTCGTGAAGCCGGGCATAAGCCTCGCTCATCCTCCACACCGCGAGCCTCTTTCTGCCATCTTAGACCGAGGCCGGAGACGGGGCCCGGAGATCCGCAGAACAGGGGCGAAGAGTGCGATTGGCCGCATGGATCTTGTTCGGTTTGCCCTGAAGTTCCGCAAGAGCTTTTATGTTCTTGCCGTCGTCATGTTCCTCGCAGGCATCGGCTCGATCGCGGTGGCACCGAAGGACGTGCTGCCGTCCGTGGACATACCGGTCGTCGTGGTGGTCTGGACCTATAACGGTCTTGACGCCACCGATATGGTCCAACGCATCACGAACTACAGCGAATTTTCGCTGTCGAGCAACGTGAACAACATCCGGCGGATCGAGTCGACGTCGATCCAGGGGACCGTGACCGAGAGGATCTACTTCGATTCGGCGGTCAGCATCGATCTCGCGATGACGCAGGTCGATTCGGCAATGAACGCCATCCGCTCGCGTATGCCGCCTGGGGTGCAGCCGCCGGTGATCATGCGGTTCTCCGCGTCATCGGTGCCGGTCATCCAGATGGCCCTGTCGTCGTCCAAGCTGCCCCTCACCAAGGTCTTCGATTATGCCCAGTACCGGACCCGCCGGCGGCTCGCCGAGGTGCCGGGCTCGACCCTGCCGTCCCCGTACGGAGGCGCCCCGCGTCAGGTGATGGTCGATCTCGACCCCGCCAAGCTGCGCGCGATCGGCATGACGCCGCTCGATATCCTGAACGCGGTGCTCAAGCAGAACCTCGTCGTGCCGTCCGGGCTCGCGAAGATCGGGCGGCAGCAATACACGGTTCGGCTCAATTCGAGCCCGCTTCTCGTCGATCAGCTCAATCGCATCCCGATCAAGGTCGAGAACAATCAGCCGGTCCTTCTGCGGGACGTCGCCCAGGTGCGGGACGGTGCGCCGCCGCAGATCAACATCGTCCGCGCCGACGGTCGCCACTCCGTCCTCCTGCAGGTGCTGAAGAACGGTGCGGCCTCGACGCTGGATGTCGTGAACGCCGTCAAGGCCGCCCTGCCCGACATCCACGCGGCCGCGCCGAAGGGCATGACGATCACGCCGCTGTTCGATCAATCAGTCTTCGTCTCGGACGCCATCTCCGACGTGGTGCGAGAGGCGGTCATCGCGGCTGGCCTCACCGGCCTCGCGATCCTGCTGTTCCTGGGCTCGTGGCGCTCGACCCTCGTGGTGCTCGTCTCGATCCCGCTCTGCATCCTGACATCCCTCTCGATCCTGGTCGCCATCGGGCAGACCATCAACGTGATGACGCTGGGCGGGTTGGCGCTCGCGGTCGGTATCCTGGTGGACGACGCCACGGTGGCGATCGAGAACACCTACCGGATGTTCGAGGAGGGGTTCCCGTTTCGGCGCTCGGTGGTGGAGGGCGTCGCGGGCATCGCCAAGCCGGCGCTGATCTCGACGCTGGCGATCTGCTCGGCCTTCTCGGCGGTCTTCTTCCTCACAGACGCCCCCCGCTACCTGTTCGTCCCGCAGGCCGAGGCGGTGGTATTCGCGATGCTGACGTCCTACCTGCTGTCGCGGACGCTCGTCGCCATCCTGATCGACGTCCTCGTCGCCCCGGAATACGCCCGGCATCACGGCGGCGCGGAGCTGGCAGCCAACGGCCTCGCGCCGCAGCGACGGCGTTCGATCCTCGGCCGGCTGCTCGGCTTCGCGCGGCGCCCGCTCCTCTGGGTGTTGCGGTATCCGCTGCGCGGCGCGCTCGCCTTCCGGGCTGCTTTCGAGCGCGGCTTCACGCGGTTCCACGCGGGCTATGTCGGCCTTCTCTCCGCCGTGCTCCGGCACCCGGGCCGCGCCCTGTGCGGCGTGCTCTCCGTCTTCACGCTGACCGCGGCGATCTTCCCCTTCGTCGGGCAGGATTACTTCCCGCAGATCGAATCCAGCCAGATGACGCTGCATATCCGCACCCGGCCGGGCCAGCGGATCGAGCAGGCCGAAAAACGGTTCGCGCAGGTCGAGGACGTTGTCCGGCAGGTGGTCCCGAAGGACGAGCTCGGCCTCATCCTGGACAATATCGGCCTGCCGGCCTCGAACTATAATTTCGCGTTCATGGACGCGTCGTTCGTCGCCTACAATGACGGTCAGATGCTGATCAACCTCAAGGGCGAGCACAAGCCGATCTCGTTCTATGAGGCGCGCCTGCGCAAAGTCCTGCGCGACGCTTTCCCGGACGACGTCTTCTATTTCCAACCCTCCGACATCATCACGCAGATCCTAAACTTCGGCACGATCGCGCAGATCGACGTGCAGGTGTCCGGGCGCCACGACGCCGAGGACCTTGCCGTGGCGCGCGACCTCGTCCGCCGCATCTCTGCCGTCCGGGGCGCCGTCGACGTCCATCTGCACCAGATCGTCGACGCGCCGCAGATGTCGGTGAACGTCGACCGCAGGCTCGCCTCGGAGATGGGCGTCAGCGAACAGTCCATCGCGCAGAACATGAATGTCTCGCTGTCGGGCTCCTTCCAGGTCAGTCCGAATTTCTGGGCCGATCCGAAGTCCGGGATGCCCTATCAGCTCTGGGTCCAGACGCCGGAATGGCGCAATGCCGACATCGACCAGCTGATGAATACGCCGGTCTCGGTCCATGCGACCGGCCATGACCGGCCGGGCATTCCGATCCTCCTGTCGAACATCGCCACGATGCAGCGGCAGCCGGAGCAGACGGTGATCAATCACGTCAACCAGCAGCCGACCTTCGACATCCTCGCCAACGTCCAGAACGCCGATCTCGGCAGCGTCCGCACCGCCGTGGACGGGATCGTCGCCGACGCCCAGGCCCGGCTGCCGGCCCCGGACAAGATCCTGGTCCGCGGCCAGATCGAGAGCATGGAGAGCGCCTTCACGCGGATCGAGATCGGGCTCGGGATCGCGCTGGTGGCGGTCTACCTGCTGCTCGTCCTGAACTACCAGACCTGGGTCGATCCCTTCGTGGTCATCGCCGCGCTGCCGCTCGCCTTCTGCGGCATCGTGATGAGCCTGTTCATCACGGGCACGGCCTTCTCGATCCCGGCTCTCTTCGGGGCGATCATGTCGGTGGGCGTGGCGAGCGCGAACTCGATCCTACTCGTCACCTTCGCCAAGGAGCACCGGGAGGCCACGGGCTGCTCGGCGCGCGAGGCCGCCCTGATGGCCGGCCATACACGGCTGCGGCCGGTACTGATGACCGCCTCGGCGATGTTTCTCGGCCTGATCCCGATGGCGATCGGCTCGGGCGAAGGCGCCGAGCAGAACGCCGCCCTCGCCCGCGCGGTCATGGGCGGGATCGGCATGGGCACGCTCTCGACGCTGCTCTTCGTCCCGCTCCTCTACACCCTGCTCCGGCACAACCCGATCAAGCCCCTCGAGGATTATTGATGCGCCCAGAGTCCGACGTCCACGCGTTCGACGCCCACGTGGCCGCCGGGCGTGCGCATCGCCACGCCGTCGAGATCGATCCCCTGCGGCAGGACGGGGTCGGGGAGACGCTGGCGCATGCCGATCTGCCGCCCCCGCGCAAGCGGCCCTTCCTGGTGGCTGCCCTGGCGCTCGGAAGCGCCCTCGGCCTCGGCGGCTGGCACCACTGGCAAACCTACCAGGCCTCGCTGGTCACGCAGGCCGAGACGGCCGACTTCGTCCCGACGGTGCGAACCCTGTCGGCCACCGAAGACGATCGGCCGATGACGCTGACCCTGCCCGGCCAGACCGAGGCGTTCGACCATGCCGACATCTTCGCCCGCGCCACCGGCTACATCGCCGAGCGCCGGGTGGATATCGGCTCGCGGGTGAAAAAGGGCGATCTGCTCGTGCGCATCGCCGCCCCCGACCTCGACCAGCAGGCACGCCAGGCCGAGGCCCAGCTCGGCCAGTTCCAGGCCCAGCTCGCCGTCGCCCGCGCGGATGTCGAGCAGGCCAAAGCCAACGTCACGCTGGCCAACGCCACCGATGCCCGGACCTCGACGCTGGCCGGCCAGGGCTGGGCGTCGAAGCAGAACGCCGATCAGACCCGCGCCGGCATGCTGACGGCCACCGCGGCCCTGACCGCCGCCGACGCCAAGGTGCAGGTCGCCGAGGCGAACATCACGGCACAGCAGGCCAAAGTCGACCGGCTGCGGACGCTGACCACGTTCGAGAATGTGGTCGCGCCCTTCGACGGTGTCGTGACCGCCCGCATGGTCGATGTCGGCGATCTGGTCCACGCCGATTCCGGCGGAGGGACGCCGCTCTTCTCCATCGACAGCACGGATATCCTGCGCGTCTCGGTCCAGGTGCCGCAATCGGCGGCAGTGGGCATCCACGACGGCGTCCAGGCGCGGGTGCGCGTCGCGCAGATGCCGGATCGCGCGTTCGACGGGACGGTCTCGCGCAGTTCGGTCGCCCTGCGCTCCTCCGTCCGGACCCTCGACACCGAGGTCGACGTGAAGAACCCCGACGGGGTCCTGCGTCCCGGTCTCTACGTCGCCGTGACCTTCGCGGTGCCGCGCACGCATCCCCGCGTGACCGTGCCGTCCGAGGCGCTGATCTTCGATGCGACGGGTACGCGCGTCGCGGTCGTTCAGCCCGACGACACCGTGCAGCTCCGCTCGATCACAATCGCGCGCGATCTCGGCACCCGGCTGGAGCTGCGCTCGGGGCTGAAGAGCGGCGAAACGGTCGTCCTCAACCCACCGGCGACCCTGCAGGACGGCGCCCGGGTCGTTTCGAAGGGCGGTTCCGCCTCTGAGGCGCCAATCGCCAAGCTCTCCGAGCAGGCCAGTGCGGAGTGAGACGGATGGTCCAGTCCAATCACGATCTCGTAAGCTTTGCCGGCCAAATGACGCATTCCGCCAACGCAGACCGGCTGCCATTTGACAGCGCGCCCGGAGAGGATAATCCCGGCTGCCCTGCAACAGCGCAGGAGAACAAGTCGGGCGGTCGAATACAAAATAAGAAGGAAAAAAGAATGCCCAGTGTATTGGTCGTCGAGGATGATCGCCGCGTCGCCGCCGAGATCGGTTCGGCGCTCGCGGAATACGGCTTCCAGGTCGATGAGGCGCCGAGCGGGACGACCGGCCTTCGCAAGGCGATGGAAGGCAACTTCGACGTGATCGTGCTGGATCGCATGCTGCCCGAGATCGACGGCCTGTCGCTGCTCACCAGGCTGCGTGCCGCGAAGGTCTCGACGCCCGTTCTGATCCTCAGCGCGCTCTCGGCCGTCAACGAGCGCGTCGACGGCCTGCGCGCGGGCGGCGACGACTACCTCGCCAAGCCGTTCGAGTTCATCGAGCTGACCGCCCGCGTTGACGCGCTGGCCCGGCGCAAGATGGCCGCCGAGGCGGTCAACGAGCTCGTGGTCGGTGACCTGCGCCTCGACCTGATCGAGCGCGTGCTTCACTGCGCCGGCCGACCGGTCGAGCTGCTGCCCAAGGAGTTCGCGATCATCGAGTTCCTGATGCAGAATGCCGGCGTGCTGGTGAGCCGCAAGATGATCTTCGAGTCGGTCTGGGGCTACAGCTTCAATCACCAGTCGAGCGTCATCGACGTGCACATCGGCAAGATCCGCAAGAAGCTCGATCCCGACGGGATGAACCCCCGGATCCACACGGTCCGCAACACGGGCTTCATCCTCCGTGCGCCTTCTTGAGGTTCGCCGCACCAGCGGCTTCCGGGTCGCCAGCCTGTTCTTCGCGACCTTCGGAGGCGCATCGCTCGCCCTGTGCGGCTTCCTGTACGTCGACACGCGCAGCTACGGCCGCAAGGCCGCCTTCGAGTGGGTGGAGTGGGAGTCGAAGCATCTCTTGAACCTGCCTCCCCGGGCCCTGCGCGAGCGTATCGACGCATCGGAGGATTTCGCGGAAGGCGGGCGCCCGCTTGTGCTCTTCGGACCAGATCATGCGCGCCGCGCCGGCGCCCCGATCCCCTATCCGGCGACGGCACCGGTCGGGCACCCCTTCGTCCTGACGCAGCAGACGGACCACGGGGCACGCACGCTGTTCAGCCAGCTCACGCTGCTGCCGAGCGGCGAGTACGTCCTCGTCAGCCGCTCAGCCAAGGATCTCCAGTCGCTGGAGAACGCCCTGGTCGAGACCTTCTCCTGGGGTATGGCGGCCACGATCGTCATCGGCCTGATCGGCGCCGTGATCTTCGGCGTCGGATCGCTTCGTCAGAACGAGGCAATCACCTCCGCGGTGGTCCGCATCATGCGCGGCGACCTGAGCGAACGGCTGCCGACGCGTGGCGTCTCGGCCGATCTCGCTCACCTCACCCGCGTGGTGAACGACATGCTCGACCAGCTTGAGCGGTTGATGCTGGAGATCAAGGGCGTGAACGAGAACATCGCCCATGACCTGCGGACGCCGCTCACCCGGGTCGTCGGGACGCTGGAACGGTCCCTGCGCAAGGCCGACAGCGTCGAGGCGTTCCGCGCCTGCAACGAGGACGCGCTCGCGGAAGTCAAGTCGATCGTCATCCGGTTCTCAGCGTTGCTGCGCATCTCCGAGATGGAGGATCGATTGCGCCGATCCGGGTTTACGCAGGTCGACCTGGGCCGGTTGCTCGAGGATGCCGTGGAGTATTACGAGCCGCTGGCGGCCGAACGGGGCATCCAGCTCCGGTGGAAGCGGCCAGACGGTGCCGCCGACGTGGAGGGTGACCGCAGCCTGATCTTCGAGGCCGTGAGCAACCTGATCGACAACGCCCTGAAGTTTACCCCATCGAGAGGCTGGGTCGAAGTCGCGCTCCTGCAGAACCCTACGGCTATCCGCGTCACGGACAACGGCTGCGGCATCCCGGCCGAGGAGCTGACCGCCGTCCGAGCTCGCTACCGCCGCGGCGCGTCCCGAACCGACAAGAGCGGGTTCGGCATCGGACTGAGCTTGGTCGATTCGATCGCGCGGCTGCACAGCGCGGTGTTTGACATCGCGAGCGACGGGACCGGCTGCCGGGTCACCCTGCTGTGGCCTCATCAGGACCGCGGGTCCGTTCTTCTCGGCGCCGCCCCGGTCGAAGCCGGCTGAGGCCCGCGCCCTCCCCGGTCTGCGCCGGATGGGACCGGCGTCGCCTGCCGCGGCAGCGGCAGGCGACGAACCGGCGTGATCGATCAGTAAGACGGAGCGCTGTGACGGCGCACGCGGGTATTCAGATGGCTCCACTGCCGGTTCGACGGAACGGATTCGACGTAGGCAGGCTGCTGGGGCGCATAGGCGTGGTAGCCGGTCGCTCCCTCCCACATGCCGCCCGCCTTGTCGTTGCCTTCGGCAGAGGACCACGCGTCGAGCCCGCTGCCGCTCGTCCTCGTGATGAGGCTGGGATCGATCTGCGCGCCGGAACCTTGGGCGAAAGCGGCGCCCGAGATCAGCATCGCGCCGAACGAGCAAACCAGAACAAGATTTTTCATGATCCGATCTCAGATTTAAGCTGTCGCGTCTCGGCGACGGGAGTACAATGTGAGGGAGTCTCGTTTTAAATTCCATATTTTATTGCAGAATAATTCTTTCGGTCTTTGAAGTGCTTTGAATTTATAAATTCTGTTTCAAGCGCGTCCTGGCGCGCGTGCCGCCGCAACGGTCGACGCTCCTATCGGCGGCCGATCGGGTTCAAATCCCGGTGCCCGGCCATGAACGTCCCACCGTGTGGGCCTGCCGAAGGGGATAGCGGGAGCGGCGGCAATCCGTGAGGCACCATCGGCCGGGACCCGTCTATCGCGTCAGGGCGCCCGCGGAGAGGCGCCAGCGGTCAGGTGCTTGAGATCGAGGCCGCAACACGAAAATGCCGACCGGTTTCCCGGTCGGCGAAGTCGTATGGGTCTGAAGCTTTGGGTTCGATTTGACCTGCCCCGGTACCTGAGCCCGTCAACTTCGAAACCGTAGCCAACGCTCGCTCGGCGACAAGAATGGCCTCCGAAGAGCTGATTCACTTGTATAATACTGTGATTTATCGGCAATAAAAATCGGTTTTAAATGCTGAAAGCGCGATCGATACTGTGTCGCCTGCAAAAAACTGAGGGCCCAGCCGTTCGGCTGGGCCCTGCCTGATCGAGCGCGGGATCGCGCGCGGGACGAGACGTGGAGCGGCTGCGCTAGAAATCCCGCTGCACGCGGAACCGGAATTGCGCCGCGTCCTGTGCATTCACGTAGCGCAACGAATTCTTCGAGATATCCGGCGTGACACCGCTGTTGAGAGCGGTACGGATGTACTCACCCTCGACGCCGATATCGAGGTCCTTCACCGGCGTCCAGATCAGGCTCGCGCCGGTGACGATCTGGTTGTTGCCGCGCAGCACCGGGCTCGTCGCGAAGGCCAGGGCATTGGCCGCACTGGCGCCCGCAGGCGCGAAGCCGAAGCCCAGGAGACCGAGGGCGTTGCGGCCCTTCGGGTTGTAGTCGATCTCCGCGTAGCTTCCGAAGAACGCCGAGCGCCAGGTGGGCGTCCAGTAATGGAGCATCGAGGCGACGGCCGAGAAGCTCGTCGATAGCTCAAGCCGTCCCGTGGTGGGATTCAGCACGGCGTCGGCGTAGTACTGGGCGAAGGAGCCACCGCCCACTGGCGCGGCTCCGAGGGCGTCGTACGGAGCCGTGTAGTTGGCGATGCCCGTGTATGTGATAGCGCCCTGGCCGTACGCACCCTGGAGGTAGAGGGCATCGCCCGTCGCTATGAACGGCAGGTTGACCTTCAGGCCGCCCTGCAGCGCCCAGCCGTAGGCGTTCGAGGCGCGACCGGTGGGCGAGATACCCAGTGCGGTCGTCGCTGTCGTGACACCGGCCACCGTGCTTCCGGCATCGCCAGCGTTGATCTCGTGAACGGCCGCTGACACCTGTGCCGATCCCCAGGCCTGGTCGATGCGCGCGACGCCGATGAAATCGGGCATGCGGCTCTTCTGGGTCACGTCGACGAAGGCGACGTTGCCGGGCCCGACGACGATGGGAGCCAGGAAGGTCGACGGAGTGAATGGATTGAAGGCGTTGCTGTAACCCGCGAACCCGCCTGTGCCCGTGAAGGCGCCGACAGCGGAACCGGTCCCGAAGATCGGAAAGCGGCGATAGGTCGGATCTTCCATCGACGCGGTCAGTGTGAAGCCGTTCCCGAGTGTCGCCGAGTAGGCGAGCAGGTTCGTGCTGAATGTGTCCGAGCCGGCCGTGCCGCCGATCAGTTCGAAGTCATGCGCGTAAAAGTCGAAGAACGAGGCTGCCCGACCGGCCGTCAGCCCGGCGAACTGGATGAACGCCTTGTCGGCGTTGATAAAGGACTGCGTCCGACCGAATGCGTCAGCACCCAGGCCTGGAACCGCGAGGCTCTCGCGCTGACGCGATCCGGAGGTCAGGAACGGGCCGCTGCGGTTGGCGACGTCGAGGCGCAGGAAGGCACGGAGCGTGCCGTAATCCGTCTGCGTGCGCGCATCGAGGTTGATGCGCAGCAGGCCCAGATAGCCGGTCAGGTCGCCGCCAGCCCCCGTGCGGACCTTGCTGGTCTGGTACAGAAAATCGTAGCGCGCACGACCCGAGATGCGGATGCAGGTATCGCCGCCGGGAATATAGAAGAATCCAGCGCCATAGGCGTTGCACACGCGCACGTACTCGATCGGCGCGGCCTTCGTTGTTGGAAGATCAGCCGCCTCGGCCGCGACGCCTGAGACGAGAACGGCCGAACCGCACAACAAGAGCGTCTTGAGATCAGTCATCATGTCCCCACGTACGACGCCGCGAGCACATACGTGCAAGCGTCAACCCAAAGCTCTGCGATTGGGCCACGGGGCGCTCCCGTTTCCAGCGGCCTGTCACAGTAATTAGGAGATTTGGCCGATCACGAGATCGACAGCTTGACCGTATCGAAACTGTCTATGTTTGACAAATAAAATGCGATTTGGATTTAAAATCGATATTATGTTCGTAAAATACATTTTCGATTACAAATCGGTCCGATAGCGCACGCCCTTCGACTTCCGGCCTGGGGCGGCTTGGAGCGGCTTGGAGTGCATGTCGGGACGGGATCCGCATACGGGATGAACGTCCGTCCATTCGCAAGCCGCCCCTCGAAGCTTCAAATTTTGAAATCTTCATTCGCTTTTGTGATCGATTTTCGAAGTCGTGCGCCGATTTCAATTTACAAATCGGGAGCCGGTATGGTCTTTAAAGATCATTACGAGTATGAAATCGGCATTTGAGGGGAATAGACTATGCGTGAGCTGGATTTTTGGATTGCCGGCGCATCCCTGATGATCCTGGCTTGGTCGTTGTTCGGCCTGCTCGCGTTCTCGCATTCCTACGTGATGTTTTTGCCACTGAGCGAATCGCTGAAGTACGACGACGCGGGCAACACCCTGACCGGCGTGGCCTTGATCGCGGTCAGCTCTGCCTATGTGGCCGCCGTGCTCATTCGGATCGTTTGGGCGATCCGAGCCGGGCTGATCAGGGCCCTGCGCGTCGCCAGCGCCGCCACCCCGCCGGCTTGAGGCTGCGCCGTTCGGAGGGCTCCCGATGAGGGCGTGCCGTTCTCGCGTGGGAGATCGCGCACGGTGATCCCGGCTCGCGCAGCGAGGCACCGGATCGCAGCCCGGTTCGACGGCGTCTTGAGGGACGCGATCCCGTGAGGCTCGATCCCGGCGTTCCTGATCACAGCCTGGGCGTTTCGGGACGTGCCGCAGTCCGGGGCGGGGCCGGTCACCACATCGAACGGCTCAGGGATGGGCAACGTCTCCAGCGATCGGGCAACAGCTGGACAGAGCCGCGACGGCCGGCTCGCAGACCTCGGGTCGGCCCTGGCAGCAATCCTTCATCAGGAACTCGGCCAATCCGGACAAGGCCGGATAGGCAGCGCTGTAGACGATCAACCGGCCCTCGCGCCGCGAGGCAACCAAGCCGGCGCGGCTGAGCTCCTTGAGATGATGGGACACAGTGGCGGCGGAGACGCCGACCGCGACGGCCAAGACGCCTGAGGCCAGGCCCTCCGGGCCGGCGGCTACGAGCGCCCGTACCAAGCGCAGGCGGTGTTCCTGCGCGAGGGCCGCGAACGCGGCGAGGGCTTGCGGTTCGTCC
The DNA here is from genome assembly GCF_053346215.1 of Methylobacterium sp. A49B. NCBI lineage: Bacteria > Pseudomonadati > Pseudomonadota > Alphaproteobacteria > Hyphomicrobiales > Methylobacteriaceae > Methylobacterium > Methylobacterium sp. A49B. The sequence continues at coordinate 32,943 of NZ_JBKFBO010000070.1, read as the reverse complement.
ATTTTCATTTCAATCTTCAAATGAAGCTTTGAACGTATCGGAAGGCCGATTCTTGGACAAGCCCGCACGACCCTTCACCGATGACCTACCGAACCTCAGCACAGCGCACTTCGCGGTGCCAACCCGCGAACGCGTGCAAGCGGCGACGCCGTTCACGCACCCGCCGCGCTTCCTGATCCTCTATGGCTCGCTGCGGGAGCGCTCGTTCAGCCGGTTCCTCGCCTACGAGGCCGCCCGCCTGCTCGAGGCCATGGGCGGTGAGGTGCGGATCTACGACGCCCACGGTCTGCCGCTGCCCGACGACACCACCGCCGACCACGTGAAGGTGCAGGAGTTGCGCACCCTCTCGATCTGGTCCGAGGGACAGGTCTGGGTCTCTCCGGAGCGGCACGGCAACCTGACCGGCGTGATGAAAAGCCAGATCGATTGGCTGCCGCTCTCCGAGGGCAGCGTGCGGCCGACCCAGGGGCGGACTCTGGCCGTCATGCAGGTCTCCGGCGGCTCACAGAGCTTCAACGCCGTCAACAGCCTCCGCATCCTCGGCCGCTGGATGCGGATGATCACCATCCCGAACCAGTCCTCGGTGCCGATGGCCTACAAAGAATTCGATGCGGCCGGCCGGATGAAGCCGGGGCCGCTCTACGAGCGCGTCGTCGATGTCTGCGAAGAATTGATGAAGTTCACGCTGCTGACCCGCGAGCGGGCGGACTACCTCGTGGACCGATACAGCGAGCGGAAGGAACGCGAGCCGGATCGATTGAGCGACGTCGCTGCCGACGTCGGTTTCGGAAAGCGTTAGACGTCTTCCTACAGAGATCGACGGGCCGCGGCTCAAAGGTCCGAAATGGGGTGCACTCGGACCGGCAGCACTGCGCCCATCGCGGCCATTCAGATGGCTCTTGCAGCGTCTTGGATCTGGAGACCGTGAGCCAGGAGCCAGCGCGGGCGGATGCTCTTGCGCATCGGACCCGTCATTGTCCGGGCCTGATCGATCTTCGGTCCGCCCCACGCTGTACGTCTGAGGTACCATTTCTGCGGGCAGCCAGTCGTTGCCTGCGCGCCAGGGTCACCCTCTTACCTGAAGGTCGCACCAAGCTTCGAATACGAAGCTGCAGTGCCCGCTCCACGTTTCGAGTTTATCCTCTGTTTGACTTCGAACGCTTCGGCCCGAGCTGACCCTGCCATCCGGCCTGGTCTTTCTTCAACCAGCCAAGCCATCTGCATCGTCGAACATCCGAAGCGAACGGGCGCAACATGGACGACCTCACGCGTCGCCCTCAAACCCAATCCCGGCGTCGGTGACGTCGGCGCGGGCGATGAACACTTTCGAATTTCGGTCTGGATTGACGCGACGCCGGCAGAACATTCGAGCAGCACGTCCGAAGATCAATTATAATCCCACTTCAAAAACTCAAGATGTTGAATTATTTCTCTTGCCAGCCGATACTGGCACACAGAATAATGCATGCCGTCATGCCAGTATCGGAGCCCGACACGTGGTTCCGGCGAGGGCAAGCGATACGGCGACGTGCACGCCAATCCTATAGCACGCCGCCGAACGTCAGCGCAGGGACGAGGGAGGAAGCTCATGGCCATGCCAGAGGCGAGATCGGATACGGCGACACCCAGTACCAACCGATGGTTGCAGATCGTGCTCGGCGTGATCTGCATGGTTGCGGCGGCCAATATTCAATATGCGTGGACGCTGTTCGTTCCCGAGATTCAGAAGACCTTCAGTTGGGACCGCGCCGCAATCCAGGTCGCCTTCACCATCTTCGTCGTCGTCCAGACCTGGCTGACCCCGATCGAGGGCTACTTCATCGACAAGTACGGCCCGAGCCGCGTCGTCATGTTCGGCGGTCTGATGACGGGCCTAGCCTGGGTCATCAACTCCTACGCCACCAGCTTGAGCGGCTTCTACCTCGGCTCGGTGGCCGGCGGTATCGGCGTCGGCTGCGTCTACGCCACCTGCGTCAACAACGCGCTCAAGTGGTTCCCGGACAAGCGCGGCTTGGCGGTCGGGCTCACGGCGGGCGGCTACGGCGCCGGCTCGGCGCTGACCATCCTGCCGATCGCCAAGATGATCGATAGCGGCAACTACGCCCAGGCCTTCTTCGTCTTCGGCCTGATCCAGGGCGCCATCATCATCGCCGCCGCCATCGCCATGCGCGCGCCGCGCAAGGATCAGGTGCCGTTCTCCACCAAGGTCCTGCAGTCGCGCCGCGACTACACGCTGGGCGAGGCGCTGCGCACCCCCGTGTTCTGGGTGATGCTGCTGATGTTCACCTGCACGGTGACGGGCGGGCTGATGGCGGTGGCCCAGCTCGGCGTGATCGCCCAGGACCTCGGGGTGAAGAACTTCCAGGTCAACCTGTACTTCTTCGCCATGGCGGCACTGCCCTTCGCGCTGATGCTCGACCGGATCATGAACGGCATCTCGCGCCCGCTGTTCGGCTTCATCTCGGACCGGATCGGACGGGAGAAGACGATGTTCATCGCGTTCGCGATGGAGGGTATCGGCATCGTCGCTTTGGGCTACTTCGGCTCGAACCCGTGGGCCTTCGTGATCCTGTCCGGCGTCGTGTTCCTGGCCTGGGGCGAGGTCTACTCGCTGTTCAGCGCCACCGCGGCCGACACCTTCGGCTCCAAGCACATCGGCAAGATCTACGGCGTGCTCTACTGCGCCAAGGGCTTCGCGGCGCTCTTCGTGCCGGTGGGCAACCTGATCATGCAGGCGACCGGCACCTGGGCCACGGTCCTGTACACGGTGGCGACCATGGACCTGATCGCCGCCATCCTGGCGATCGCGGTGCTGCGGCCGATGCTCAAGCAGCACCACGCGGCGAACAACAACGCGGCGGCTCCGGCACTGACGCTGGCGCACGCCTGAGCGCAGGGCGCGGCCGCTCTCAGCGGCTCAGCGAAAGCCTCGATGAAAGTCTCGACGCCCCGGCTCCGGAATCCTGGAGCCGGGGTCGAGACGACCGGCCCAGTCGCGCGTCTTCGGCACGCAGACCGTTTGTTCCACGGCACGCCTGCTCAGCGCAGACCGTCCCGAGGCTTTGCGGGTGCACCCTCGATTGGGGGATGCACGGCTTCCCGAGCACCGCACTTCTGCTCGACATCCCGGCGGCGCTTCGGCGCATTCCTCGGACCCGAGTCCAAGATCAATTCTGGCGTTCCCGGAGTTCTACTGTGCTGCAGCCCTCCGACACCTCTCTGGGCCTCACCTCGATCGGGCAGACGGTGAGCCTGCGTGAGCAGGCCTACGACAGCATCAAGCAATCGATCCTCGCGATGGACCTCTACGACGGATCGGCGCAGATCCGGCTAAACGAACATCAGATTGCGCAAGAGCTTGGCATCAGCCGCACGCCCGTCCGAGAAGCCCTGACACTTCTGGAACGGGAGGGCTTCGTGTCCACGGTGCCACGCCGCGGCCTTTTCGTGACGCGCAAGACTAAGCGTGAGATCATCGAGATGATCACAGTCTGGGCCGCGCTCGAGGGCGGGGCCGCACATGCTGCGGCAAGGCACGCATCGGACGCCGATCTTCACCAGCTCAGTCGAGCGTTCGAAGATTTTGAGCTTTCCACCCTGCCGGAGCACGTGAAGGCCTATGAAGAGGCCAACCTCAACTTCCACCAGACGATCATCCGTCTCGGCGGTTGTGGGCTGATGGTCGAGATGACGGCCAACCTGTTCATCCACATGCGGGCACTTCGATCGATCTTCCTCCATCGGCCGGGGAGGATTGCGGATTCGTTGCGCGAGCATGCGGCCATCATCGTCGCGCTGCAGGCCCGCGACGCAGAGCAGGCTGCAATCCTCGTCCGGGATCATGCTCTCGGGCTGATCGCGCACGTCGAATCGCATTGGGCTTGGCCCGAGCGATAAGCGTCATCCCTGTTGGAGGAGCGACCTATGCTACCGACGGTTCAGACCACCGACCTGCTCGGTCTGGGCTTTCTGATCATCGGGCTCGTCGGAGCGGGCGTCGCCCGCGCAAGCTGGTTGCCGCGTTTCGCCGAGGAGCCGCGCGAGGAACTCGCGGGCGGGGCACTGTTGGTGGCGATCCTGGGCCTCGCCTTCGTGCTCGCCGAATGAGCAACGCAACCTGCGTAAGATCGAGCTCTTCCCGTTCGACACCGACCCGGCTTCGGGCCGGCGACGGTCGACCGGCCCCACTTCCGGCCCCTCATCAGGGTCGAGCGTGTGAGCAGAGTGGATGTTTCCCACTCTGCGTCCGAAGACGGGATCCGTCGAAGCGGATGCAAACTCCGCGTCGGCCGCAGCGGCATGACAGGCCGCTCCAGGCACAGGAGGCCCACCTTACAGGATGGACAAAGTCCGCCCCCCGTGTCCCGTTTGCGCCCGGCGAGCCCGTTCTGGCTCAGGCCAGGGTCGGGACCGGGCCGGTGAAGCCGGCGGCCGGCTTGTCGCCATCGAAATGATTGGCGAGCGCCACCACGATCGCGATGTTGGCGAGACCCGCGAAGGGAAGGAGAGCGAGAGCGGTGAGGAGGGTCATCGGCGGCGTCCTGTTGTGCGGTGCGTGAGAATTGATATCGCACTGCACACAACGGACTGGTATGCCACATGCCGCACGCCAGAAATGCAGATATTGCATAGGCAGGCCGACACCATCGTCGGCCGCGAGCGATGATCATCCAGTGAGCGTCGCCGCACGAACGCCTCGTAGGCAGTCCGTCGAGCCGCAGACCAGAGAGCCTCCTTCGATTGGCCACCGCCTCATCGTCCGATCAGTGCTCATCGCGCGCGAGTGAGGCTCATCTCCGTGCACGCCGGGACGCAGGGCCATTGCATTCCGCTCGACGGTGAGCCGACGGCGCCGAGTCGACGGACGGCCGCTCTCGCGATCTGCTGGAGGCTGTCTGCGCGGCTGACATAAATCGGCATGAGCCTGTCCAATTCTACAGCGCCCCTCGTCGGAGCGGGCCTGCGGCTTGCGGTCAGCTCCGGTCACCCGCTCTGCGCCCGCATCGGCCAAGCGTTGGCCTTTCCCGGCACTGCCGGAGCGGATTTCGGCAGAGATTACTTGTCGTGTTCCGGTTGCGCAGCAGCAGACAGTATCCGGAGGCACGCAAGGCATCATCGATCACAGGTCATCGTGGCTCAAGACTCGAGGCATTTCGCCATCGGCGCCGTTGAACGTCCTTGAAGCCCTGGCCTCAGCCAGCGCCGACAAGCCTGCGTCGGTGATGGTCCACTCGACGACGGACTGGCCTCGCAGAGGGTGCGGCCAAGCCACATCATTCCGCTCGATCAGGCCGAGCCGTTCCAGGAGCAGATTCCGCACATCATCGGCCGCCATGGTGCGATTGCGGGCCGCGATCAGGGATAGGCGTGCGTCCTGCGTCCGTTTCAAGAGGGCGCCGACTTGTTCGCCCGTTCGCCTACGTACAGTCATCGCGCCACATTCAGGAAGTTGCTGACTTCGAAGGCTCTCAACAGCGAAACCTATTGGGCATCGCTCGGCATGCGCTCAATTGTCGAGATCCGAGGGCGCGCTCGACAGCATCTGGCGCGCGGCGCCACGGCGAGCGCGCAGAGCGTTACGCCAACCTGAACCCCTGTGACTTCATGATGCCTTCGCCGAGCCGGTGAAGTCTGACCTCAAGCCGCCAGAGAGGAGCGGGGATTCTCCACGAGGAGGTGAAGGGCCGCGGCCGCCTCCGCGACGGGCATGACGGGGAAGAAAAAGTAGCCTTGAAGTCGATCGCAGCCGATCTCGACGAGCTTGCGATACTGCTCTTCGGTCTCGACGCCTTCCGCTGTCACCAACATACCAAGTCGGTGAGCCAACTCGACAATGCTTCGAACGATCGTTTCATCGCGATCGCAATGGCCGATGTTCATGACGAAGCTGCGGTCGATCTTGAGCCGCGCGATCGGAAGTTCCCGCAGATGCGTCAGCGAGGCATAGCCGGTGCCGAAGTCGTCGAACGCGACCTCGATACCGCTCTCGCTGAGCAGGGCGAGTTCCTGCCGGACGGAACTGGACCGCTGCCCCAGGAACAGTCCTTCCGTCACTTCGACACCGATGCAGCTCACGGGCACGTCCTCGGCGGCCAATTGAGCCAACAAGCGCGTCGAGAAGCCCCGCAGATCGAAATCGGCTGCCGACGTGTTGAATTTGATCTTTTCAAACGGGACACCCGCTCGCAGCCATATGGCGGCCTGTCGGATCGCCTGCCTCTGGACCATCTGGCCAATGGCGGACATCAGGCGTGGAGAGTCGAAAACGTCCTTGAACCGTCCCGGCGTGAGGAGGCCATGCTCCGGGTGCCGCCATCGCAGCAAAGCCTCGCACGAAGCGGGTGACTTGCAGTCCGATGCGACGATCGGCTGGTAGAACAATTCGAATTCACCCCGGACGAGGCCGATCTTGGCCTGCTCCTGGATGTCGACCCGGCGCTGGGTCGCCGCGAGCATGGGGGCCTGAAAGGTCACGCAGCGATCCCGTCCGAGACGTTTCGCCTGATAGAGGGCGATGTCAGCGCATTTGATCAGTTCTCCGGCCGAGGTGCCGTCGGCCGGGAAACGCGCCAAGCCGATACTGGCCGTGACATTGAACACGCCTTGGTCGAGTTCTATCGGCTGCCGAATCGTATCCTGGGCCTCTTGAATGAGGGCGGAGGTCTCCGCACCGTGATCCGGCAGGACAGCGGCAATCTCGTCTCCGCCAAGACGTGCGGCAAATCCTCGTCCGACCAGGACCGCGTGGAGCCGATCCGCCACCGTTCGGAGGACGCGGTCGCCGACGTCGTGTCCATTGACATCGTTCACGTCCTTGAAATGGTCGATATCGAGCATGAGGACGCGCAAGCCTTGCTCGTGCCGTTCCGAGCTCGTCATCAGGTCAGCGAGCAGGGCCTGAAGGCCATTCCGATTGAGCAGACCCGTCAGCGGGTCACGGCTCGCCATGTCGCTGAGACGCTGCTGCGCGGCTTTCTGTTCCGAGATGTCGAAGCGGCAGGCAACGTACCGAACGATTTTGCGACCGGCGTCGAATTCCGGAATGATGGTCGTCGCAACCCAGTACAAGGTACCGTTCTTGGCGCGATTACAGATCTCGCCCCGCCAGGTTCGGCCCGCACGGAGCGTCCGATACATCTCTTCGAAGAACGCCTTGCCGTGACATCCGCTGTTGAGGATGCGGTGGTTCCGACCGAGAAGTTCCCCACGGCTGTACCCGCTGATGGCGCAGAACCGATCGTTGACTTGGATGATCCGACCGGCCGGATCCGTGACGGCCACGATCAAGACATCATTGACGGCGTCGATCCAGAAATTCTCCTCGACATTGGCTGTTCTGAGACTGTTGTCTTCCGGAAGGCAATGAGCCATGAGATCACCAAATCAAGCACCTGCGCGCGTCGGACATCGAGCCAAGCTATTGCTTGACTCGACGAGCAAGGCACTCGGCAGCACCCTTCCGTGTTCGCCCACATCTGTCCGCGACCGGTCCCGTGCGTGAGCCGTCAGCCGGTCTTGAGGAACTTTTCCATGCTGGCACCGAGGCCGGCCGATCGGGCGGCCAGCGTTTCCGAGATCTGCCGGACCATCTCGGCAAGCTTACCGGTCTCTCCGGCCGCGGCCGAGACACCCGTGATGTTGGAGGACATCTCCTGCGTCGAGGCAGCCTGTTCCTCGACCGCGCTCGCGATGGCCAGCGTCAGCTTCGACAGTTCGGCCACCTCGTCGGTGATCATCCGGATCGCCGTCACGGCCTCGCCCGTGGCTTCCTGGATGGCCCGGACCTTGTCGGTGATTTCGCCGGTCGCCTTGGCGGTCTGGCCGGCCAGTTCCTTGACCTCGGTGGCGACCACGGCGAAGCCGCGGCCGGCGGCCCCGGCGCGCGCCGCCTCAATCGTGGCATTCAGCGCCAGCAGGTTGGTCTGGTCGGCGATGGATTTGATCATGCCCACCACCGTGTCGACCTCGGCCGCGTTCGCGGCGAGATTGCGCACCGTCGCGTCCGTGGCCGCGGCCTGGGTGGCGATCTGCTGGGTGCGCTCCGACACCCGGCCGACCTGCCCCGAGATCTCGTGGATCGAACTGGTCATCTCCTCGGAGCCGGCTGCGACCGAGTTGGCGCGCTCGCTCGCCTCGTCGGCCGACCTGTTCAATCCCTGGGCCGAGTCCTTCATCTCACCGATGGCCATACCGAGCGCATCGACGACGCCGGCGACCTCGCCCGCCATCGCGACCTGCGCGGTAACCACGGACCACGTCAGCATCGGTCCAAGATAGGTGCCGTCCAAGTCGGTCATCGCGGAAACCTGCAGATCGAGGGTTTCCGGCCCGACCTTGATCTTGGTCCGATGCGGCAGGCGGCTGGCATCGGCCAGCATGTTGCGCTGGTGGTGCGGATTCTTGTGAAAGACGTCGAATGACCTGCCCATCATGTCGGACACCTTAATCGGCAGATACTTCTCGATCGATTCCAGCGTCTTGCGCGAGGTGTTGTTGATATAATCGATCTTGAAATCGTTTCGTGGATCTGCCGTCATGACCGCGACGGGCATATCGTCGATCATGCGCAGCAGCCGGCTCGCTTCCTTTTTCTTGTCCGTGATGTCGCTGGCGAACTTGATGACCTTAAGGGGGCGTCCATCAGGCCCCGGGACCGGGTTGTAGGTGGCTTCGAGCCAGACCTTCGCGCCCGATCGCGCCTTGCGCTGGAACTCCCCGGCGACGAACTCGCCGCTGCGAAGCTTCTTCCACAGGCTCGCGTAGTCGGAGCTTTCGGCGACCTCATCCTCGACAAAGATACGGTGATGCTGGCCCTGTATTGCGGCCAGCTCGTAGCCGACCATGGACAGGAAGATCGGATTGGCACCCCGTATCGTGCCGTCCATCTCGAACTCGATGATCGCGAGAGACTTTCTCAGCGCGTCGAGTGTCGACTGCGATTCATTGTAGGTCGCACGGAAAAACATGGCCAGGCTCTCAAGTGATCGATTGCTTATATCTCCGGAGATTTGAATGCAGCATTAAATGGCGATCCCGGATTCGAGCGCGGCATGAACGAATGCATGTCATTCGACCGTGAATATGATCCTACCTTCCGCTTTCGGTGGTCGATGGAAGAAATCGTTTCGATTGGAACGAATTTTTCGCGACGCCAGCGGGTACCTCGCTACCTGCGGGCGCCGAGAGGGCAGGCCTGCCTCTTCCCGTTTCCGGGCAACCGCGTTCGAAGGCGGGCTGAACAGGTTCTCGCCCTGCATCAACTTGGATCGACGCTCGAAATACGGAACGCGGGTGCTCGAACAGACCGGCTCTGCATGGCCGTCGATTGTCCGGCGCGATGCTGTGTTTGCCCTGCGTCGTATCCGGTGATCCGTGTCCATTGGACAGCACGGTCGTTCGGAAGGGTCTGATCCGGATCCGGCGTTGGCCGGGTTCGGCCAATGGCGCGATGGTCGTTGTGGCGATAGCCGGCGAAGGAACGAGGTCTTCCTCACGCCTGCGCGGCATCCGGAGCGATCGTATCGTGCGATCAGAAGGACCGTGCCCCCTGAGCGACCCCGATGGGCCTGTGCCGTGGGCGCGGACTGTATCGGGTCTCACCGAAAGGGGTCGGCGCATCGGCGCCCGGGCGGCTTTACGGCAACGCCTTCACCGGCCGTCACGATGAGGACGGAGCGCGGGCGCCGCACGCGAACCACGGCTGCGATCCGAGCCGGGCGTACGTGCCTGGCGCCGCCGTCATGCGGGGCGCTGGGCCGTCACGCCTCGCGGATACCGGGCCTCTTGCCTGCCTCGAAGATGAACTCGACGCCGGCACCCTCCAGGGCACGGCGCACGGCCAGCAGCGTGTCGGGGCGCGACCGGACTTCGGAAGCGGGATCCTCCAGCCGGTTGAGCGTGGACACCGAGACTTTGGCCAAGGCCGCCAACTCGTCCTTCGACAGGCCGGTCAAGCCGCGTGCCGCCCGAATCTGTCCGGGCGTGAGGAGATCCTCCATCTCGGACGGCCTGTGGGCGGCGTTCGCCCCCTTCGGCCAATCCGTCGCCGCGTCGGTCGTCGACGGCGAGGCACCGTAGCGGCTGCGGCCCGCCACCTTGAGGCAAACGCCGACCCATTCGCGGACCGACCCATCGCGGTTGAGCACCGGCGCACCGCGGGCATTGAACCAACGGTAGATGCCGTCCGCGCAGAGCACGCGATAATCGGTGTTGTAGGGCTCGGTGTGCTCGACCGCCGTGGTCCAGGCGGCGAGCGTGCGGGCGCGGTCGTCCGGGTGCACAGCATCCAGCCATCCCCACCCCTGCATCTGCGCGTGGGTCTGGCCGGTCAGCGCCATCCACTGCGGCATCTCGCTGGGCTCGCCATTGGCCTTGTTGACCCAGAAGACCGAGGCGGTGGCGGCGACGAGTGCATTCAGCCGATCATGGCGCTGCATGAGGGCGATCATGGCATCGTGCTGCGCGGTGACGTCGAAGACGACGCCAAGGCCCTGGCTCGGAATGCCGTCCGGACCGAGAACGACCTCGGCGTGGTGCAGGACCCAGCGCTGGGTCCAGTCCGGCCGGATGATGCGGAACTCGCGGCTGATCGGCTGGCCGGACCGCAGGACCGCGATCTGGTCGCCATGCGCGGCCCGGTCTTCGGGATGGATCATGTCGAGGCCGAAGCCGAACGTGAGTTCGGAGGCGGGGTCCAGGCCGAGGATGCGGTAGAGGCCGGGCGAGGCCTCCAACCGGTCCGCGCGCAGGTCTGCCGACCAGAAGCCGACTTTGCCGGTGTCTTCGATCAACTTGAGGAAATGGCGCGACGAGATCTGGCGCGGCGGCACGCCCACCTCCGCAGGCACGGAGCGCCGCATCAAGGCACGTGTGGGCACCGCTCCGCCTCCCGACACCGATGTCGCATGTTGTGGCAGTCTTCATGTCATGGCGCCGGTTTACAATTTATTAAAATGCACGATTTCTGTCGCTAAGACTGCACGATCGCGGCCCGCGGCCGTTTTCGACGAGGGTCGAACGGTCTTCGTGTTCTCGATCGACGCTTTCCGATCATGTGTCTTCGAATTTCATGCCTCGCTAACGAACAGCCCGGCCATGAATGCTCAAGACAGCCGGTGATGGCATGAAAATCTCCATCTCCGTCGGCTCTCGAGCCGCAAGCTTCGAAAAGACAGAAAATTCGATCCAAAAATCGACGAATCGACCCGTGTTTCGCCGATCGCTTTGAGACTCCAGCAGCGCGCGTCGCTCATCCTCATGAAACAGGACGGCAAGGGACTTCTTCGGCGTAGGGGCATCACATGCGGCTTCAGAATCACGATCTCCCAATCCGGCCGCTTCCGCCGAACGCCTTGCCGGTCGCGTCCGGCGTCGAGGGCACGCGATCGGCGATCCACGCCCATCTCCAGGCTGCCCCCGGCGACAGCTCTCGGGTCCCCCATGCGGTGGACCGGGCTGGCGTGATGGCCGGGCCGGCGATCGAGGCGCCGCGTACGGCCGCGCGGGGTGCGCGGTGATGAGTGAGATCATATTGCCGGCTGACACCGACGAATTGACCATGTCCGACCAGGACACGCGCCTGCGCGAGGCAACGCGCGCTGCGATGCTGGCCGAGACGCTGCAGCTCGGAAGATACACGGCGTTTACCCAGGCAGCCGTCGTGCTGGTGCTGACGGCCATCTTCTGGGAGGTCGCGTCGCACCAGTACCTCGCCGGCCTGTCCGCGTCGGTCACCGCGCTGTGCACTCTGGCCATGGTCGCCTTGCGGCGCTACCACGGCCGTCTCGGCGAGGACGCCATCGCCCGCGAGTCCTTCGTGGTGCTCCATGGCCTCGCGCTCGGTCGGGGGCTCGCGTGGGCGAGCATGCCGGCGGTCCTGTTGCCATCCCTCGACAATGCCTACCGGATCGTGGTCGGCGCGGTCTGCGCCGCCCTGATCTCGCACGCCTATGTCGCGGGCCCGATCTTCTCCCTGGCGGTGCTCGCCGTGGCCCCCGTCGTGATCGGCCTGTTCGTCGGGCTCGCCGGCTGCGAAGGCCCGGTCGGGCAGTATGTCGGGATCCTTCTCGCGATCTACGCGGCTTTCGTGTTCGTCAGTGCGCGTCGGATATGCTGTCACTCCTACCAGCGAATCCGAGACCGGGTCATCGTACGCGCGCAGAGCGAGACCATCGGGTTCCTCCTCAGGGATTTCGCCGAGGGCACGAGCGACTGGCTCTGGGAGACCGACACGGTCGGGCGTCTGCGGCAGGCTCGCGCGGCGGTCGCCGCCCTGCTCGGCATCGAGGCGGCCTGGCTGCGCCACCGGACGCTATCCGCGCTTCTCCGGGAATTCGCCGACCCCGACGGCGATGGTGCGGATGCGGCCGCGGTCGCTGCGGCCATCGAGGCCCGCGCGCCGTTCCGCGACCGAACCATCCGGCTTCGTACGGCAGACGGGATCCGATGGCTCACGCTCAACGGCAAGCCCGTCTTCGACGCACAAGGGGCGTTCGCCGGCTATCGCGGCGTGGGCTCGGACGCCACCGAGAGCCGGGAGGCGCAAGCCCGCATCGCCTTCCTCGCGGGGCACGACAGCCTGACGGGCCTGCCCAACCGCGGCGGCTTCCAGGAAATGCTGGCGGCACTCTGCCGCGAGGTCCGCACGTCCGAGCGCCGGAGCGCGCTGTTCTACCTCGACCTCGATGGCTTCAAGGCCGTCAACGACAGCCGCGGCCATCTCGTCGGCGACCGCCTCCTGAAGGAGGTCGCCGTGCGCCTGCTCGCGATCGGCGGCCCACACGGCGGCTATCGCCTCGGCGGCGACGAGTTCGCCGTGGTCGTCCGTGACGTCGAGCGCGCCGAGGCCGAGGCGCTGGCTTCACGCATCGTGGCCGAGCTTCGGCGACCGTTCCAGATCGACGAAGCCCAGCTGGAGATCGGGGTCAGCGTCGGCATCGCCTACGTGCCGGACGATGCGATCGAGCCGGCGAGCCTGCTCATGCGCGCCGACCTTGCCCTCTACGCGGCCAAGGCGGACGGAAAGGGATGCTGGCGCACCTTCGATCCTTCACTGGAGGAGCGGGTCGTCCGCCAGCGACAGCTCGATCTGGACATGCGCGCTGCCCTCGCGGCCGACGAGATGGAACTGCACTACCAGCCCCTGGTCGACATGAGGAGCGGCCGCGTCACGGGCTTCGAGGCGTTGCTGCGCTGGAACAAGCCAGGATATGGCTGGGTCTCGCCCGGCGAGATCATCCCGATCGCTGAGACGACCGGCTTCGTCGTCGAGATCGGGCGCTGGGCCCTGCGCCGCGCCTGCACCGACGCCCGCGACTGGCCCGACCTGCGGGTCGCGGTGAACATCTCCTCCATTCACGTGCGCATGCCGAGCTTCCACGAGGAGGTGGCGGCCGTCCTGCGCGAAACCGGCCTCGCGCCGGGACGCTTGGAGATCGAGATCACCGAGTCGGTGTTGTTGGATCACGGTCCGGAGGTATTGGAGAACCTGAAGCGCCTGCGCGCGACGGGCGTCAGGATCGCGCTGGACGACTTCGGAACGGGCTACTCCAGCCTGAGCTACCTGACCGAGTTTCCGTTCGACAAGGTGAAGGTGGACCGCTCGTTCGTGCGCGACCTTCAGGGCCGCCCCGAGAAGGTTGCGGTGGTCGAGGCCATCGCTCGGATGGCGCGCGCCCTCTCGATGAACGTGACGGTGGAGGGCGTCGAGACCCGCCAGCAACTCGACGTCCTCAGGGAGAAGCGCTGCGATATCGCCCAGGGCTTCCTCTACAGTCCGGCACGCCCGGCCTCCGAGGTCGCGACCCTCATCGCGCGGATCGAGGGCGTGCCCCTGCCGCCGCCGGCGCGCGAGGATGCGCCAAGGGGCCGGCCGGTCGTAAGAGCCTCCGATGCAGCGGCTGAGGGGAAGCCGCCCTCCAACGCGCGCCCGGTGCTGTCGCTGGTTCGCGCCTTCTGACCAACAGGCGCACGTTCGCTTGGACGCGCGGAGGCCCATCTGCCTTTGCGACGAACGGATCCCGGAGCGGGCCAGCGGCTTTCGGCCGGCTCCGGCCGCATCCACGGGCACGGATGAACGGCTGAGTTGGGTGATGGCCGCCGGTCTGCTTCGGGGACGAATGCAGAGACGCGAACGCCGCCGCCGTGCCTGCTTCCGCTCCTTCGCGGAAGGTCGGAGGATTCGATCTCGGGCGCTCGAGGGAGTCCTGCTACAGGTGCGGGATGAAGCACGACTATTCTCACCTGTGGCCTGGGGTGCCGCTGGCCCTCGTTTCGGCCGTCCTGTTCGGTGCCTCGACCCCGTTCGCGAAGCTCCTGCTCGGCTCGGTGTCGCCCCAACTGCTCGCGGGGCTGCTCTACCTCGGTGCGGGCGTCGGTCTGGCAGCGGTGCATGGCGGCCGGGCTGCTCTCGGCGTTCCGGCCCGGGAAGCTCCTCTACGCCGTCACGATCGACCCTGGCTGGCGGCGGTGGTGCTGTCGGGTGGGTTGGCCGGGCCGCTGTTGCTGATGCTAGGGCTGTCGCGCACCTCTGCCGCTTCCGGATCGCTTCTGCTCAACCTCGAAGGGTTGGCGACCATGCTCATCGCGTGGGTGGTGTTCCGGGAGAACGTCGATCGGCGGCTCCTGCTCGGTGCGTCCGCCATCCTTATGGGCGCGGTCCTGTTATCGTGGAACGGCGAAGGTGTGTCCTTCGATGCGGGCGCGGCGTTGATCGCCGCTGCCTGTCTGGCCTGGGGCATCGACAACAACCTGACGCGCAAGCTCTCCTCGGCCGACCCGGTTGTAACGGCCATGATCAAAGGGGTGGTAGCGGGCAGCGTCAACGTCGTTCTGGCGCTGCTGCTGGGCGCAGCCGTACCGCCGATGGCGGTCATCGGGGCAACGGCTCTGGTCGGCTTCCTCGGCGTCGGCGTGAGCCTCGTCCTGTTCATGCTCGCGTTGCGCCACCTCGGTGCAGCGCGCACCGGAGCCTACTTCTCCCTTGCGCCCTTCATCGGCGCGGTGATCGCCGTGGCGCTCCTGCGCGAGCCGATAACGGCGCAGCTTGTCGTGGCCGGTCTGCTGATGGGAGTGGGCCTTTGGCTGCACCTCGCGGAGCGGCACGAGCACGAGCACATCCACGAGGTGATGGAGCACGAGCACGCCCACGTCCACGACGAGCACCACCAGCATCATCACGATGGGCCCGTGACGGAGCCGCACACCCACTGGCACCGGCATGAGCCGCTGCGTCACACCCATCCGCACTACCCCGACCTACACCATCAGCACGGCCATGCCTGAAGGTTCGGAGCCGGGGCGTCGGCTGCGGGGCGACGGATCAGTATCTGCTCCCGAGCCGAAGGTGCGGAATGGCCCAGGAATGACGGCTTTCGGGCAACGGTGCCGGCCGTCCGCACGATTGGCACGGGTCGAAAGCGGGCAGGCTGCACGGGGTGAGCTTCGGCCGATCTGCTTTCGAGCGACGAGGAATGAATACGGACCGAAGCTAACCGAGCCTGAGATCTCTATTGGGATCGAACGCATCGCGGCCGGTCTCGCGCCATCCCGCCGGGTCAAGGACACCGTCGCGAGCCCTCTCCACGTCGGGCATGCGGTAGCTCTTCTCCTCGATCTCCGCGAGCCGGGACGGAACGATCTCGATGCTCGACACGCCGTAAAGCTTCTGAAAGTTCATGATCAACGGCTGCCACTTGCCTGGATCGATGCGGTTCTCGTGTCCATCCATCAGCAAGCCCGGATGAACATGGACACGGGTGATGCGCACCTCGAAGGCCGAGATCAGGCCCGCAACCTGGGGATCGTCGTCCATGATCCCGTGCCGGGCCGCGACGACGGCCTCCAGTTGGATAGGGCACTCCAGCGCGCGCGGTGCGGCCACGGTCTGCGACGCGATGGGTGTGAGGCCGGCCACCTCGAACTTGGACGGCTCATACGTGTAGCCCAGCCGCCGTTTCAGTTCGGGTATCGTCTCGGTGCCCGTCAGGCGCGCCAGCCTGTTCACCGCGTCAGCCTGTCTCGGTGACGCCAGATTGAGGACGCACTGACCCGTGCGGATCATGTTCTGCGGCGTCTGCGAGGCGGTCTGGAGACCGAGCATGCACCGCCAACCGAGCCACCACGCGGAGGACATCGGCGCAAGGTTGGCGGTGCCGTCCTCGTTCTGCGTGCTGATGAGGACCACCGGGGTTCCGAGGTAGAGGATCGACGGCTCGATTGTGACGTGGGGACCGTTCACGAGTGGCTCCGTGGCTTGGCGATGGACCACGTATGCGACTGCCCAGTCTGCGACGCTTCCCGCTTCTTGCGCCGCAATTCAACTTTCGCGCGCCGCATCGATTCGCATGCCGCTCGAACGCGGACCGGCGCACAGTCACCCCAAACCGCGATTGCAGAGCGGTCACTCGGATGACCGCTCCCAGGATGCACCCACGGGCTCTTCGCACGACCGGCATGAGTCGGATGCAGAACAGCGGCTCGGGGTAGCTTTCCGCCGGTCGGTTTCGGGATGCAAACCTTCCGGGGCGACATGCTGAAGCAATGCAGAGAGACTGGTGCACGGACTCAGACGGATGGTTCAGGGGACCGGCTGACGGCGGCGAGGCTGTTGGTGGCCGGCTTTGTCCAGACGAAAGGTCTGCTTCCCCGCGCGCCGTCAGGACGCCGGCCCAGCGCCTGATGGTGGATGGCGCGAGCTTCGCTTCGAGCGCGTAGGCCTCGAAGACCGGACGCCGGGGAACGGATCCCGTCGGTGCGAACGGAACGGCCGGAATGCTTGAAGGACCAGAAGCGGCCCTTCTCGAGTTGCTTCGCAAGGCACAATCGGATCGACGCCGATTGGAAGGAGCCTGCACGCCGCCTCCGGGCACACCGTCGGGTAGCGGCGCGAGGGCGGCCAAGCCAGCCGCCGATCGCCTCAGAAGCCTCCACCGCTCGTCGCTCTCGACGGCTGCCGGGCGGTACCGCATCCTGGAAAGAGCCGACTCCTCCGTTACGAGCGGCCTGCGCTCCTCGCACCTTCCGAGCAGCGGTTACAATTCCTTGAGCACTCGGCGCCGGAACCAGTCCATGGCCGTCTTCGGATGGCGCCACGGGCGCGCGGACGGCACGGCCTGGTGTGCACCACCTTTGTGCACCACCGCGACGGCCATAAGCACCAGAGATGCTTTAGCTTTATTCCGGATCAAAGGCCTAGGGAAGGACTGGCGGAGAGGGGGGGGATTCCGCCAGATGATCCAGAATATTGAACTGCGGCAATGACTTAGGCGATCCGCCTCGACGGCGTGTGTACCACCCCAATGGGCTTGTCCATGCGCCCCTGCAAGCGTCGGCAGATCCAAGCGAGGCGAGCTCCTGGGGACAGGTCTGTTGCCTGGCAGAAAGCCGAGCGGAGATCCCCGGGCGACGGGGAAGGCGACGGTACCGCCTTAAGCCGCTCAGTGAAGGCATTGCCCACGCAACCGTAAGCCTTCTCGTTCGGCGACCGGGGCCGGGTGGAGCGCATTCTGTCGACAGCGGCCTTCACTGATATCGACATGGTGCCGTTCGATACCGCCGTCCCGTTCGGCGAAGGCGACACGCGGAACGCTGCATTCGACTTCGCTGTTGAGATGACGTTCGAGGTCGGCCCGCTGACACGCGCACTCGCCGACCAGCCCGACGACGTTCGAACCTGCTCCTTGGCCGCGGTTCGTGCCGCCTTCGCGGTCCGCCTCTTCGAGCGGTCGGTGATGATGGATGGCACTGCGGGGATCGTCATGGCGCGCATTCATGCAGGTTGACGGGGCCGACAACCAGGACGTCCCATCCCGATGGCTAGTTTTCGGTCTCGTGAAAAGGATGGACGTGATCAGTCCGTCGTCCTTCCCGTTCGCACTTGCCGTGCGTCAGGATCAGTGTCCCGCGGCAGGCGTCGAGCCCCTTGGGTTACGTGGTCAGCCTTCGGACCGATGTTGTCGCTTTCCTCGGGTGCCCCCCGGGCCTTGCTGATGAGACGTGCCTTGAGCGCGTCCGGCAACAGTCCCTGGGCCATTTGCAAGAGCTTGTTGTTGGCGCCGACGATGCTCTGGGCGGCGTTCTCTTCGAGGGCATCGACGGCAGCCTTTGCGACATCCTCGGGCTGGTCGATGCCGACAGCATCGAGGAGCCCGCGACGCTCGCCGTGGCCATCGCCGTCGAGGTTGGTCTCCGTGACGCCGGGCACGATGCAGGTCACCCGGACGCCGGTGTCGCGGTTCTCCTCGCGGACCGCCTGAGACCAGGACAGCATGAACGCCTTGCTGGCGGCATACATCGCGGTGAAGGGGACGGGGTTGTAGGCCGCCGTCGAGCAGACGTTCAGGATGCCTCCGTGACCCCGCTCGACCATCGGCGGAAGGAAGCGGAGGGACAGGTCTATGACCGCCCGAATCATCAGGTCGACGGTCAGAAGCGAGATATCCGTTTCCATGTCTTTGGCGAACAACTGCTTTCGGGCAAGGCCGGCGTCGTTCACCAAGAAGTCGATCTGCCATCCCCACGCCTCGACCTGCCGCTGCACCTCCGCCGGAGCGTCGTGCTTGGACAGGTCGATGCTGATCTCGCGCACGTCGATGCCGGGCGCTGATTGCCTGAGTTCGGACGCGGCCTTGGCGAGCTTCTCCTCGCCGCGGGCGACGACGACCATCTTCTGGATGCCGCGGACGGCGAGTTCGAAGGCGATAGCGCGGCCTATGCCAGAGCTTGCGCCCGTCACCAGGGCCGTCGAGCGGGCGTAGTCGATGTCTTCGAGCTTCATGTATTGCCTCGGGTGATTGCGATGCTGATTTGAATCATCCGGCGAGCCGGGTCCGACCTGGATCGACACTTGCGGTCGGATCGGCCGTGGGCGGGCGGCGCCGTTCGGCCTCGAAGGCCAGGCGAACGTCATTCCGGCGGGCGGGCGTCGGTTCGGACGGGCCTGGGTCCTCACGCCATCGGCGGAAGCTGCATTTCCTTCCGGATGGCCTTGTCGAACGCACCCGCCGGAACGAACCGGCGCAGCAAGCTGACCTGTCGTGCCTTCGGTCCCGCGGCGTAGCGGCGCTTCGGTGGCTCGGCGGTCGCGGCCTTCACAATCACCTTCGCCACGACCTCCGGCTCATCGGCGGTCTTCATGACCTCGCTCCAGAACCTGCCTCGACCGGCACGGTCCGCCGCGTAGATGTCGAGGGGTCGGTCCGGCTGGACTAGGTTCTGGTCGAAGGCGGTCTTCGTGAAGGCGGGCTCGACGAGCACGACCCGGATACCCTGTCCGCGGACCTCGTGGTCGAGCGACTCCGAGTAGCCCTCGACGGCGTGCTTGCTGGCGCCGTACAGCGCCATGAAGGGGGCCGGTATGAAGCCCTGCACCGAGCTGACGTTGACGATCCGTCCGCCTTTCTGGGCACGCATCAGCGGGAGTACCGCCTGGGTCGTCCGGATGACGCCGAACAGGTTCACGTCGAACATGGCCTGGGCCTGCGCGACCGAGGTCTCCTCGGCGGAGCCGCTGATGCCGAAGCCGGCGTTGTTGACCAGGAGGTCGATCCGGCCAGTCTCGCCGAAGACCGTCTCGACCATATCGGCGACGGACGCCTCGTCGGTGACGTCGCACACCAGCATCCTGATCCCGCCGCCTGCGTCCGGGACGGGCCTCCGGCTGGTCCCGAACACCCGGTAGCCCTCGGCCTGCAAAGCCTTCGCCGTCGATAGCCCGATGCCCGAGGCGGCTCCCGTGACGATTGCGGTCCTGTTGCTTTTCTGGGCCATGATGCCCTCCCGTTGAGGCGAGATGCCTGCTGCAATGCGCACTAATAAATTAAGTTCATAATCTTAAGCGGCAAGCCAAGAGGGCCATCTTTTTCCCGCCGCCGTCACACTCGACGTCGGGGGCCGACGAGGACCGCGCCCCCGAACCGAAGCGGTCGCCGAACCGGCTTCAGACCGATGCGATCTCACGACGGCGGGCGAAGGCGAGGCCGCCCAGGAGCGCCGTCAGCCCGAGCGCCGGGATGGCCATCGCCACCGGATCGCCGGCACGGAGGTGACTGACGGCGCCTCCGGCCATCAGGGCGGCCAGGAACAGCGCCGCGTAGGCGACGTAGCCTCGCACCCAAAGCAGGATCGCACCTATCAACTGGGCGACGCCCACCGCGTACATGAACCAGGTCGCGTAGCCGAAGCGCTCGAAGTTCGAGACCTCGAACCCCGACGCCGCGAGCTTCATCACGGCCGCCCCCAGGAAGACGGTCGTGAGAAGGAGCCGTAAGGCAAGTTCCCCGAACCCTTTCCAACCGGATGTCGCGGACATCGATGTATTCTCCTTTGCTCAGGAAAATCGGCGATCCGCGACCGCCCCCGGGGCGTAGGCGAGGGTCGGCGCTATCGGGATGGTTTCCTCCGTAGGACCGCCCGGGAACATGCGGCCGGACGCGAAAGCGGCGGCATTGACGAGGCCCATGACGACGAACCCGGCGGCGACGGCGAGGAAAGTGCCGGTCAGTCCGAACCCGAGCACCGAGGCGGTCCAGGCCCCGCCGAGTGCCACCCCCATCCGGAGCAGGCTGGCGGCGAGCGGCCAGCCCACGCGACCCGCACCCTGGGCGGCGAAATAGAGCGCTAGGCCGGCTCCGAAGAACCCGTAGAACGGACCGACGATACGCAGGTAAATCGTGCCCGTGGCGAGCATCGCCGGATCGTCGCCGAACAGGCCGAGCCAAGCCCCCGGATACAGGGCGGCCGCGACGCCGATGCCCTCCGTCAGGGCGCCCGCGACGGCCGCACCGGTCAGGGCGGCCCGACGCGCGCGGGCGTGGTCGCCGGCCCCCAGCGCCGTGCCGACGACGGCCGCGATGGGCGAGCCCAGACCGAAGACGAGGGGCACGAGTAGGTATTCGAGCCGTGCGCCGGTCCCGTAGCCGGCCACGGCGGCAGGGCCGGCCGCCCCGACGAAGGCGGTGGCGGCGATGACCGTGACGTTGGAGGTCACGCTGGCGATGCCGGAGAGCAGCCCGATGCGCAGGATCTCCCGCGACGGGGCCCAGGTCAGTCTCGGCACTCGCCGGGTCGGCCGCAGCACGCCGCGGCCAGACCACAGGTAGTGTGCGAATACCGCCGTACCGACGGCGTAGTAGGCGGCGAACGCGACGCCCCCACCTCTGATGCCGAGCGCCGGAAGGGGCCCCCAGCCGAAGATCAGCGCGGGCGAGAGCGGGACCAGCACCAGAGCCCCGACGCAGGTGACCAAGGCCGGAAGCCCCATGTTGCCGGTGCCACGGATCACCGCCGACAGGGCGTTGAACAGCCAGATCAGGACCGCGCAGCCGAGGACGATGCCCGCATAGGTGGTCGCAGCATAGAGCGAACCGCCTTCCCCGCCCATGAGCGCGTAGAGGGATGGTCCGAACGGGATTGCGACGAGGCTCGTCGCAATCCCGAGCGCCAGGCCGATCGCCGTCGCGTGCCAGGCCAGAAGTCCGGCGTCCGCCTGCCGGCCGGCACCGAGGGTTCGCGAGACCACCGACTGGATCGCGCCGCCCATCCCGCCGGCGGAGAGCATCTGGACCAGCATCACCACCGGGAAGACGAGGGCCATTCCGGCCAGTGCGTCGGTGCCGAGCGTCGACACGAAGTACGTCTCGATAAGCCCGACTGAAGTCTGGACCACCATCACTGTGACGTTGGGTGCGGCCATCCGAGCCAGGGTCGGCACGAGAGGCGCTTCCAACAGGCGGCGTGTGCGTGTGTCCATGGTGGAACTCTCGCAAGATCATGAACCGCGAGCCCAGGCGCTCAGAACGGCGGGTTGGCGCCGTCTAGCGCATCGGCTCAGGCCGTCTCGATAGCCAGCGCGATACCCTGGCCGCCGCCGATGCACAGCGTGACCATCCCGCGCCGGAGGCCATCTCGGCGCAACGAGTGGAGCAGGCGGGTCGTCAGGACCGCGCCGGTCGCGCCGATGGGGTGGCCGTGGGCGATGGCCCCGCCCTCGACGTTGACGATGTCCTCGGGCAGGCCGAGCTCCTTCGCGACGGCGAGCGGCACGACCGCGAACGCCTCGTTGATCTCGACCCGGTCGAGGTCTCTGAGTGACCAGCCGGCCCGTTCCAGCGCCTGCCGAACCGCCGGGACAGGCCCGAGACCGAACAGACCCGGCTCGCAGGCGCCGACGCCGTAGGCGACGAGGCGGCCGAAGGCGTCGAGGCCGTTGGCCTCGGCGAAACCTTTCTCCGCCACGATCATCGCCGCCGCGCCCGAATTGAGGCCCGGTGCGTTGCCGGCCGTGATCGTCCCGTCCTTGCGGAAGGCCGGCCTCAACTTGGCCAGCGACTCGACGCTCGTCTCGGGACGCGGCGCCTCGTCCCGCGCGAAGGTCTCGGCGCCCTTGCGGCCCTTGACCTCGATGGGTGCGATCTCGGCTTCGAATACGCCCGCCGCTTGTGCCCTCGCGAACCGTGCCTGAGAGAGGGCCGCCCACGCATCCTGCGCCTCACGGCCGATCTGGGACCGGCTTGCCACGTCCTCGGTGTGCCAGCCTGAATGCTCGCCCGAGAATGCATCGACGAGGCCGTCGTTGAGCATGCTGTCGAGGATTTGGGCGTGACCCATCCGATGGCCCCAGCGCCCGCCATCCATCAGGTACGGCGCCCGGTCCATGTTCTCCATCCCGCCCGCGACCGCGACGTCGTGATGGCCAAGCCGGATTTCGTCGGCCGCTGTCGCGATGGCCTGCGCGCCCGAGCCGCACACGCGGTTGACGGTCAGCGCCGGCACGTTGACCGGCACGCCGCCGTTCACCGCAGCCTGCCGGGCCGGGTTCATGCGGTTGCCGGCCTGCACGACGTTGCCCATCGTCACGCTGCCGAGCCGGCCCGCGTCGAGGCCGGCTCGGCGCAGGGTTTCCCGGACCGCAGCCGCACCGAGTTCGGTCGCGGCGACATCCTTGAGGCTACCGCCATAGGCCCCTATCGCTGTGCGGACGGGATGGCAGAGAACGATCTGGCGTGACGTCATCGGTGGAATTCGCTCGCGTGGACTGTGGGCGTCAAAGCTTCTGCTCGGTCAGCCGGCCGACCCATGTTTCGCGGCCTCGGGCAGATCGAACACGAGACAGGTCGTGCTTGAGGTCGCGACGAGGCGGCCGGACTCGTCGCTAAGACGGCCTTCGGCCACGGCTTGCTGCCGCCCGGAGTGGATGACCTGTCCGGAGGCGGTCAGCAGACCGGACCTCCCAGTCGCCGCACGCATGAAATTCATCTTGAACTCAAGCGTCGTGTAGCCGCGACCGACCGGCAACGTGGAATGCACGGCACACCCCATGACGCTGTCGAGGAGCGTGGCGAGGGACCCGCCATGGACGGACCCCAGCGGGTTGAAGAGATACTCCGCGGCCGGCATGCGCATGCTGGCCGTGCCAGGATCGACCGAGACGAACTCGATGCCGAGCAGCTGGATCGCAGGCGGCGGCGGAATTTCCCCCGCCAGGAGTGCGCGCAGGAAGTCGATACCCGAAAGGCTCTGTCCCGCCGTGGCGATGGTGCGTGGATCGGCCCACTCGACCGTCCTGCGCCGTGAAGGCGCATGCGTTTTCGGAGGTACTTCGTCGATCATCGCTGGACCTTCACGGTGAACTATCGAACGTCGGGCATGAAGCTTTGCGCCCGACGCAGCCCCGTTCGACGGAGACAGTCGGGCGACGCGCTATGGCGCGTCCACGAAGCGGAGATGGAAGCTCGGCGCCTCGCTGCCGGCCTCGACCGGCTTGGACATCAGGCCCAACTGCCCCTCGGCCACCCAGATCTTGTCACCTGCGACCGTCACACCGGTGGGACCGGCGAACTGGTGGACAGGCTCGATCTTGGCGGCGTTGCCGGAGACAGTGATGCGGCTCAGGGCACCGCTGCCCTCGACCATGAGGAACCCGTCCTTGAAGGTCCGCAGCCCGTCCGGGAATTTCAGCGGCCGTGTCGTCTCAAGTTGCGTGACTTCACCGGCGACACCCTGGTTCATGGCGATGCGGAACAGCTCGCCGCCCATGAAGGTGTTGACGTAGAGGTTGCCGTCGCTGCCGATGGCGATGCCGTCCAGCCCCTTGGCGAGCGCAGGGTTCTCGACGAACACCTCGAACTCCGTGGCACCGGGTTTGAGCCGCAGGATTTGAGGGGCGAAGGTGTTGGTGACGTAGAGCGAGCCGTCGCCGTCGAGGGCCATGTCGTTCGCGAGAGCCTTGGCGCCCGGCAGCCTGACACTCGTCTTCATGGCGCCCGTCGCGACGTCGAAGGCCTTGATCCACGCCCCTTCCGTGTCCGTTGGCCCCTTCGCTCCCAGGACCGTGGCGTCGTTCGAGGCGACCCAGAGCACCCCGCGCTTGGGATCCGCCAGCAAACCGAAGGTGGACCGGGTGCCGTGGTCACCCGGCTTCAGGAACTGCGACGTGACGGCCCCGTCTGTAGCGACCTCGAGCACTCCACCATCCGCGATGCTGCTCACGAAGAGGGTGCCGTTCGCGTCGGAGGTCACGCTCTCCGGGAAGCGACTGCCGTCCGGCAACCGGACGCTCGTCGTCCCGCCCGCGGCGAGGGCGGGCACGCTCAAGGACGCGATGACGAGCGACAGTCCCACCGCCGCCGGAAAGCGTAAGCCGCGTCGCGCCAGACGAGGTGGGTTCTTCATCGTGCGCTCCCTTGCGTGGATCAGGCGTGCCGGGCTGCCGGACCCATCGGCCCCGGCAGGAAATCGACACTTTAAAATTATATTCGTAATCTATTGGAGCGCGCTGAACGGGTCAACCGGATATTGTCTCCGAAAGCGGCAGGCGTCGAAGATTGCTACCCGGGAATGGTTCAGCCGGTGATGGTAGCGCGCGCAGTCGCGAGCAGTTCGTCGGCCAAAGCCTCGTCGTCGACACCGCGCGCGAGCACCACCGCACCGACCATGGTCGACAACGCGATCAAGGACCGCTGCCGGCGCCGCTCCTTCGAGGACTTGGGAAGTCGATCCGCGATGAGGCCGGCGAGCCCCTTGACCGCATGGGTGAACCGGGACCGCAGCATGCTCCCCGGCGGCTCACGCCCGATATCGTTCACCAGTGCGGCGACGGGACAGCCCCTGCCGGGTGTGCGTACATGGCCTAGGGACAAATAGTTTTCGATGAAGGTGTCGAGGTCCGCCCTGTACTCGTTGCCGATGGCGGCGTCGAACGCCTCGGCAGCGAGGGCCTCCTTGTTGGCGAATTGGCCGTAGAAGCCGCCGTGGGTCAGGCCTGCGGCCGCCATGATGTCCACGACGCCGATGCCGTTCAGGCCGCGCTCCCGGAACAGGGAGGAAGCCACCTCCACGACACGCTGGCGGTTGAGCTTGGCTTGCTCTTGCGAGACCCTCGGCATCCTACTGTCCTTCGAAGCGAATGAGCTCAATATAGATGCAATCGGTCATGTATTAAAGTCCCTGGGGAAGGTTGGACGCGCTTCACCGTCCGATCCTCCCCAGGCTTCGGGAATAGGCTGTCGACCGACCTGCGCGAGGGGGCGAAGCGCAGCTCGGTCAATGCACCGCGCGGTCGGAGGAGAAACGCGCGATCTCGGGACGTCCCGTCGCCGGGACGTCAATGGTGGTCATAAGAGCCTCAGCTCTTGGCCGGCATCGGCATCGTGTCCGCTCGGGTGGCGTCCCTTGCCTCTCGCGACTCCCGCTTCACCCGGAACCACAGGGCGTACAGCGCGGGCAGGAAGAGAAGCGTCAGGAGCGTGCCGACCCCGACGCCGCCGATGAGGACGTAGGCGAGCGCCCCCCAGAACACCGAGTGGGTGAGCGGGATGAACGCCAGCATCGCGGCGGCCGCCGTCAGGATCACCGGACGGGCACGCCGCACCGTCGACTCGACGATGGCGTCGTAGTCCCCCAGGCCCGCCGCCTGGTCGTGGTGGATCTGGTCCACCAGGATCAGCGTGTTGCGCATCAGGATGCCCGACAGCGCGATGAGGCCGAGGATCGCGTTGAAGCCGAATGGCTGGTTGAAAAGCAGCAGGGTCGGCGCGGCCCCGACGAGGCCGAGCGGTGCGGTCGCGAGCACCATGAACATGGTGGCGAACGAGCGCACCTGCAGCATGATGACCGTCAGGGTCACGATCAGCATCAGCGGGAACACTGCCGCCAGCGACATCTGCGCCTTCGCGCTCTCCTCCACCGCTCCAGCCGTGTCGATGCGGTAGCCCGGCGGCAGCTTCGCCTTGATCGGGTCGAGCAGAGGGGAGACCTGCGCGTGGATGTCCGGCGGTTGCTTGCCGTCCACCACGTCGCCCTGCACCCGGATGTAGGTCTCGCGGTTGTAGCGCTTGAGCACCGCATCCTCGTACCGGGTTTCGAGGTGGGCGACCTGCGAGACGGGAACCTGCCGCCCGTCTCGGGTCGTCAGGGTCAGGTCGCCGATGTCGCCGAGCGAACGCCGCTCCGGACCGGGGCTCCGCAAGAGGACGTCCACGGAGCGCAGGTTCTCGCGGACCTGGGTCGCGAGGGTGCCGTTGAGGTAGTTCTGCAGCTGCTGGCCGGCCTCCTTCGGCGTCAGGCCGATCAGGCGCAGGCGCTCCAAGTCGAAGGCGAGGTGCAGGGTCGGCGTCTTGTCGCCCCAGTCGAGGTGGACCATCCGCATATTCGGGTTGGTCAACATGACGTCGCGCACCTCCACGGCGATGCGGCGGATGACGTCGAGGTCGGGGCCGACCACCCGGAAGGCCACGGGGAAGCGCACCGGTGGCCCGAACACGATCTGCAGCACCCGCACCCGTGCCTCGGGGAAGCGGCCCTCATCGACGAGCTGGCGCACCTTGCCGCGCAGCACGTCGCGGGCATGGGCGTCGGCAGCCTGGACGACGATCTGCGCGAAGGCGGGGTCCGGCAGTTCCGGATCGAAGGACAGGACGAAGCGCGGCATGCCCTGGCCGATGTAGCTCGTGATCTCGCGCGCCTCCGGCAATTGCCGGACGGCCGCCTCGACCTTCTTCACGCTGGCCTCGGTGGTGGCGAAGGCGGAGCCTGCCGGCAGGGTCACCTCGACGATGAGTTCCGGACGCTCCGAGTTCGGGAAGAACTGTTGCTCGACCTTGCCCATGGCGACCACGGCCCCGGCGAAGAGGGCCAGGGTGATGCCCGCCGCCATCCACTTGTGGTCGACCGACATCCGCACGAGCTGGCGCAGGCGTTCGTAGTTCTTCGTGGCGTAGATGGCGTCGTGCCCGCCATCCACCTTCTTGATGTTCGGCAGGAGCTTGACGCCGAGGTAGGGCGTGAAAGTCACGGCCACGATCCACGAGATGAGCAGCGAGAAGGTCACCACCCAGAAGATGTTGCCGGCGTACTCGCCTGCCGTGGAGGCGGCGAAGCCGACCGGCAGGAAGCCCGCGATGGTCACGATCGTGCCGGTGAGCATCGGCGCGGCGGTCGAGCTCCACGCGTAGGTCGCGGCTTCGATCCGGTCGTAGCCCTCCTCCATGCGCACCACCATCATCTCGATGGCGATGATGGCGTCGTCCACAAGCAGGCCGAGCGAAATGATGAGGGCGCCCAGCGTGATGCGGTCGAAGTCGCGACCCGTGAGCATCATCACCACGAACACGGCCGAGAGGGTGAGCGGGACCGCCAGGGCGACCACGATGCCGACCCGGAAGCCCAGCGCCACGAGGCTCACGAAGATCACCACGCCCAGTGCGGTGAAGAACTTCACCATGAACTCATGGATGGCATCGTCGATGACCTTCGCCTGGTCGGTGATCTTGGTGAAGGTGATGCCCAGCGGCGTCTCGTGGTGGATGGCCACCTCCTCGGCGTTCAGCGCCTCGCCGAGGGCCAAGCCATTGTAGCCGGGCTTCATCACGAGGCCGAGCATCAGGGCCGGCTCGCCGTCGTTGCGGATCTCGAACGTCTTCGGGTCCTCGTAGCCGCGCTTCACCTGCGCGATGTCGCCGAGCTTGAGGCTGCGGTCGCCCGCCGCCACCGGCAGGTTGCGGATCGCATCAAGGTTGTCGATGGCGCCGTCGAGCCGCAGGTACACCCGCGGGCCGTCGGCCTCGACGAAGCCCGCCGGCGTCACGTCGTTCTGGTTGGCGAGCGCCGCCAGGAGTTGCTGGCCGGTGATGCCCAGCGTCGCGAGGCGCTGGTAGGAGACCTCGACGAAGATCTTCTGCGCCTGCTCGCCGAGGATGTTGATCTTCTCGACGCCGGGCACCCGCAGCAGCCGCTGGCGAAGGTCCTCGGCTCGAAGCACCAGCTGTCGTTGCGGCAGGCCCCTGGCCTGCACGGCGTAGAGGGCGAAGTAGATGTCAGAGAATTCGTCGTTGAAGAGGGGGCCCATTACGCCCCGCGGTAGGCTGGAGGCTTGATCGGAGAGCTTCTTGCGAGCCTGGTAGAACTCCGATTGGAGTTTCGACGGCGGCATGTTGTCCTTGAAGATGACCTTGGTCGTCATCAAGCCGGGGCGGACCGTCGTTTCGGCCCGGTCGTAGTAGAAGAGCTCCTGCAGCCGCTTCTCCAAAGGGTCGGCGACTTGGCGCTGCATTTCCTCCGCGGTGGCGCCTGGCCAAGCGGCCGCGACCGTCATGACCTTCACGGTGAAGGCCGGATCCTCGGCGCGTCCGAGCTTCTCGAAGGCGAAGAAGCCGGCGCCGACGAGCGCGATCAGGAGGAACAGGGTGACGGCGCGCTCGCGCACCGCCAAGGCCGAGAGGTTGAAGTGGGACGCGTTCACTGGACCGCCCCCGTCATGCTTGAGGGAGCGAGGCGGACCTTCTGATCGGGCTTCAGCAGGTGGGCGCCCAGCGCCACGATGCGGTCGCCGGGATTGAGCCCGGCGACGACGTCGGCGCGCTCCTCGCCCATGCGGTCGACCTTCACGGCTTGTGGCCTGACCGTCTCGGTGGCGGCGTCGTAGCGCCAGACCGATGTACCGGGGCCTTGGTTGAACAGGGCCGCGAGCGGCACCTCGACCATCGGGGCGCGGGCGGTATCGGGGTATTTGAGTTGCAGGGTCACCGTGGCGCCGAGCGGGGCATCCTCGCCGCCTCCCGAAAGGATGTAGCGGGCGCGATAGGTCCGCGTGGCCGGATCGGCGATGGCCGACAATTCCCGCAGCCGGGCCTGGAAGGTCGTCTCGCCCTCGGCATACAGTGCCGCCGTCGCCTCGCCCTTCGCGAGCGTCCGGCTCGCCTCCGGCAGGAAGATCTCGGCCTCCCGTGCGCCGTCGCGCGCCAGCTTCACGATGGTCTGGCCGGCCGTGACCACCTCGCCCGGATAGACGGGCACGTCCATGACCACGCCGTCGGCGTCGGCCTTCAGCTCGGAATAGCCGGCTTGGTTCTCGATCTGGTTCGCCTGCGCCTCGGCATTGGCGAACTGGGCGATGGCAGCGTCCGCCGCGCCTTTGTTCTGGTCGTAGGTCTGCTTGGAGGTCCAGCCATCACCCACGAGCTTGCGGCTGCGCTCCTCATCGGCCTTGGCCTTGATCATTTGCGCGCGCGCAGCCTCGACGGAGGCGCGGGCGGCGTTGAGCGCAAGGGTGAAGTCGGTGCGGTCGAGGCGCATCAGGGGCTGACCGAGGCGGACGTGATCGCCCGGATCGACGAGACGCTCGAAGATCTTGCCGCCGACGCGGAAGCCGAGATTGCTCTCGGTCCGAGCCCTGATCACGTCGGTGTAGCGCGACACCCCACCGACGCCCGGGGCGACCTCGGCGACCTGCACCAACGGAGGCTCCGGCGGCACGGCTGTCTCGGCCGGCGAGCAGGCCGAGACAGCCGTGACGACCACCCCGGCCAGACCGATCACCCACCTCGCATCCATAGCCAGTTCCCCCACGGCCAGTCGACGGTTTGAAATTAAGATCATCATCTATTATGGTCGACATCTATCGTCAATGGCCTCCGTTCTCGCGGTCGAGGATGCCGCGGTATTCGGGGTTCAGGCCTCGTTCGGCGCGGCTGGCGAGGCTGGGACAAGGAGACGACCTCGAAGCTGAAGGTGTTGCCGATGTCAATTCTGATGCCCCGACCGTCGCGGCGCGCGGTCGTCATGTCTTCCCTTGTCGGGTCGGCGTCAGGCCTGCTCGCCCAGGGTGCTCCGGCCGAGGGTTCGCAGGCCTCGGAACGCGGTGTCGACGGCCCGAGCCCACCGCCCATCGGGCGCAAGGTCACGGTCGAGCGACGCGGTCAGATCTGCCTGATCGGCCTGAACAGGCCCGATGTTCACAATCGGGTCGATCCCGAGGCGTTCAGCGCCTTGGCACGGGCATACGCCACGTACGATGCCGACGACGATCTCCGCGCCGCCGTGTTGTTCGGGCACGGAGAGGACTTTTCGCGTGGCATCGACGTCGATGCCTTCGCCGAGCTCCTGAGAACGGGCAAGGCTCGGGCGCCTGATGCCGACGGGATCGATCCGCTTGGACGGCGAGCCCTTTTGAAGAAGCCGCTTATCGTGGTCGTCCACGGCGACACCTGGAACATGGGGCACGAACTCTTCCTCGTGGCCGACCTCCGCATCGCGTCCGCCGAGACGCGCTTCGCCCAGGACGAGAACACCCATGGACGGTTTCCAGGGGGAGGTTCGACGGTTCGGTTTCCGAGGGAGGCCGGTTGGGGCAACGCGATGCGCTACATGCTGACCGGCGACCATTGGGGAGCCGAGGAGGCGCGCCGCATGGGGCTGGTACAGGAGATCGCCCCGAACCCTCGCGCCGCCTTGGAACTGGGGTTGGGCATGGCGGCTAGGATTGCCCAATGCGGTCCACTGGGAATCAAGGCCACCCTGGCATCCGCCCGCAATGCGGTCGACCAGTGGGAGGGAAGGGCCTTCTCCAACCTCGGGGAGCAGTATCGCGCCCTCTATGGCACAGAGGACTTTCTCGAAGGCCGGAAGGCCGAGGCCGAGGGGCGGCCGCCCGTCTACCATGGCCGATAAGCTCACTGATGCGACGAGCGATACTGCTTGGCTTGCTTCCGCCGCGGTCATGCGGCGCCTCCCATCAAGGGCATGTTGTGACTGCACATCGCGGTGTACCGCACGAGACTTGATACCTTCCAGGCTCCGATCGACCGGCGGGGTGATCTGGATCCACTCTCGGCCAAGCACAGCGGTGAACTCCCGCCGGACAGCCTCGTGTCGAACCGCCACGCGCAGGCGGCTCGCCGTGTCGCCGAGGTCCAGGCGCGCTACCTGTGCGGCGAGACCGTCGAGGCCGACCCCGAGTTCGACGAGAACGAGGATGCCGCCAACAATGCTTAAACCCACGCTCGATGGACGTTGAGGCACCCCCGCGCCGGCAGAGGGTGGCGGGGCTGATCGGGTGCCCCGGCGCGGGCAAGTCGACCTACGCGCGCCGGTACGACCCGCTGCAGGGCTGGGTGCACCTCACCCTGGACGATCTGCGCCAGACATTCTGGCCGCCGGACCGTCAGGTCTACTGGCAAGTGCGCCGGACGGGCTGGGATGAGGAGGCGCGCGGGCTCCTTCACAGCGTGAAGGTCGCTGCCCTGGATGCGGCCCTGGCAGCGGGGTTCAGCGTGGTGATGGCCGACACCCACCTGACCCGCGAGGTGTTCAAGGCCGAGCTTCAGGTCATCGAGCGATACGGCTTGTCGGTCGAGTGGAAGGTGTTCGACCTGTCGTGGGAAATGCTCCTCGCCCGCAACGAGGAGCGCGGCAGGATCGACCCGTCGCATCGGCAGTCGGAGACCGTCCTGCAGTTGACCTACGACGCCTTTCGGGCACCAGACGCATGGTGGCGGTCGCTACCCCCAAGTCAGGTTGAATTCGTAATATCCTAATCACCTCGCGCCCGAGGCGGCGATGGGTCAAGGTTCGCCTCGGGCTGGACACCACGGACGGCGAGAACCCAATCGTCGAACTGCTCCTGCCCGTACTTGTTCTTCGCGAGGTTGCAGGCGAGGTTGACCTTGCCCCCTGTTTGCCCCCGTTCATAACCAGAGTCCGTTCTGGTTCTGGTCCTGTCGGGACCGGGCTGCAAACGCGTTCGGGGTGAGCCCGCCGAGGCTCGTGTGCGGGCGGCAGGTGTTGTAGTCGACCCGCCATGCCTCGATGATGGTCCGGGCCGCTGACAGGCTCCGGAAGAGATGCTCGTTCAGGCACTCGTCGCGCGCCCGTTCAAGCTTTCGACAAAACCGTTCTGCTGCGGCTTGCCGGGGGCGATGTCGTGCCACTCGACCGCATGCTCCTCCTGCCAGCGCAGGATGGCATGCGAGGTCAGCTCGGTGCCGTTGTCCGAGACGATCATCAGCGGCTTGCCTCGGCCCTTGATGATCCGGTCGAGTTCGCGCGCGACCCGCTGTCCAGACAGCGACGTGTCGACCACCAGGGCCAGACACTCCCGCGTGCAGTCATCGACCACGACGAGGATGCGGAAGCGGCGCCCGTCGTCGAGCGTGTCGGAGACGAAGTCGAGGCTCCAGCGCTGGTTCGGCTCCTGCGGCACCGCGGCCGGCGCTCGCGTGCCCAGTGCTCGCTTGCGACCCCCGCGCTTGCGCACCGACAGCCGTTCCTCTCGGTAGAGCCGGAAGAGCTTCTTGTGGTTGAGCGTGAGGCCCTCCCGCCGCAGCAGAATGAGCAGGCGTCGGTAGCCGAACCGGCGGCGCTCGCCGGCCAGGCCGCGCAGGCGTACCCGCACGGCCGCGTCGTCGTCACGGGTCGAGGCGTAGCGGTACGTCTTCGGCTCCAGGCCGATCAGCCTGCAGGCGCGACGCTGCGAATAGCCCTTCTCCTCGATGGCCCAGCTCACGGCTATTCTCCGTGCGCCGGGCGTCAGAAGTTTTCTCCCAGCGCCTCACGCAGCGTCGCTACGTCGAGCATCGCCTCGGCCAGCAGCTTCTTGAGCTTGCGGTTCTCTTCGTCGAGCGCCTTGAGGCGGCGCGCGTCCGAGACCTCCATGCCGCCGAAGCGCGAACG
>NZ_JBKFBO010000069.1:0-36856 GCF_053346215.1 Methylobacterium sp. A49B | reverse complement strand
GCCCGGCTTCGCCTCCGTCACGGGAACGGCAGCCGCTTTGCCCGACGCGGTCGCGACCGCTGCTCCCGTCGTCGGGACGCTGACGGAAACGCTCAGCGGCACGCTCGAGCACGGCCTGTCGGGGATGGTCTCGTCCCCCGTCGCGCTCGCTCCCGACGGCATCGGGTCCGACCTCCCCCTCGTCGGCACCGCGGTCTCGACGGCGCAGGAGGTCCCGAGCAGGCTCGTCGAGGCCATCGACCGGACTGTCTCCCACGTCGATGACGGTGCCCACACCGCGCTCGCCGCGACGGAGAGCCTGCTGTCCGGTGACGTCGGCGGGGCGGCATCCCACGACGTGCCGGCGCTCGCCTCGGCGCTCACGGAGCACGTGGTCGAGGCCGTGTCCATCGGCAACCTGGATCCGGTCAGCACCGTCGCGCAGGTTCAGGACGCGCCCTCGCACACGGAGAGCCCCCTCGACCTGGGGCCGGTCGGGACCCTGGCGGAGGCGACCGGCCTGTCCGAGCATCCCGCGACGGCGGCAACCGCCGGGGCGCTTCACGACGTATCGTCCGTCCTGGGGAGCCTCGCACCCGCCGGTTCGGGGCCGCACGCGGCGACGGCCGTCGCCGAGGAGGCTGCGTCCAGCACGAACGGACAGGCCGGCCATTCCGGCGTGACGGCGCTCGCCTCCGCGATCACGGATCACGCGGGCGAGGCGGCCCCGACCCACGCCGCGGATCCCGTCAGTACCGTCACGCAGGTCCTGGAGGCGCCCGTCCACACGGAGAGCCACGCGGGCTCGGGGTCGATCGACCCGGTGGCGAATGCGGCCGGCCCCGCCGAACACGCGGCCGCGGCCACCTCCGGCGCGCTCCACGAAGTCTCGTCCGCCGTCACCTCCCTCGTCTCCGGCACTGCGGGGCCGCACGGGACGACCACGGTCGAGGAGGCCGCGCCGGCCAGAACCGCATCGGCCGGTGAGGGACATGCCGCGACGACCGCCGAGCCGGCTGTCGAGCACGCCTCCGCGTTGACGGGTGCCGGCGCGACGCAGAGCACGACGGCCGAAGCCGTCGGCCACACCGGAAATGCGCCGGTCGTCGAAAGCGTCGGCGCGGCCGTCGGATCGGCCGTCGGCGGGACGATCAATCTTGGATCATCCCATGCCGAGCCGTCGCAAACACACGAAGCGTCCGCGACGCCGGCCTCGAGCGCGGCCGGGTCCGCGCCCGCGGAGGCCGGCCACGCTGACGTCGGCAGCCACGCCGTCGAGATTGCGCATGCCGCGCCGGAAGCGGTGGTGGCGCCGCCGGTCCATGTGGGCTTCGCGGGCTTGTCCTACACCGAGAACGTGGATTCGCACGAGCACGGCCTCGCCTCGGCGAACGGCATGCTCCACGGGCTCGTCTAGGCAACGCGCACGATCGACGAGCCGGACGGCTGTCCGGCACCAGTCCGATAGATGTGAATGCATCGAGGTCTTCGTTGCAGTTGATGTCTGATGCTTGAGCGCTCAGAAAAAATAATTTTTCAATAAATCGCATTTTATGCTTGCAAGTAATCTTCCATCGAATACTATTTTGGTGCGGGCGATGCTCGCAATTACTGAAACGCTCTCGGGATCTTTTCCGGGGAGCGTGCAACGCAACCAGAGAACCAACTGAATTGGGAGTCAGACAATGGGCCTCATCCCCGATATCGTCGCCAGCGTGTCGTTGTCGCTTGGCGGAGGCTGCGACCCGGCCCCGCACTGCGAACCCTCGCCCTGCGAGCCCCCGCCGTGCGCGCCGGCGCCGGAGTGTCATCCCACCCCGCAGCCCTGCGAGCCTGTGGGATGCGCTCCGCAACCGATGGATCCGCACTGCACCCATTACTGATCGCGCATCAGGCGCTTGAATGAGGGGGCCGGGGCGGCACGCCGCCCCGGCCCTCGCCGGTATGACGGCCCGTGGCCCGCGGAGACGAACGGTGTGAGAGCGGTCGCCAACATCCATCTCGGACCCGAGCCCGGCGCAGCGGCGCGGGGAAGTCTGATCGGCAATGCCGCCGGCTTCGGCACGATGGCCGGCCTTCACCGCGCGCTCTCGGCCCACAGCGATACCGACATCATCGTGGATCTCTCCAGGGTCGGCTGGGTCGACGGCCATCTTACCGCGGCGCTCGACACGGTCTTCCGCAAGGCGGGCAGCCGCGGGAACGCGGTCTCGCTGACGGGGATGGCCCCGCGGCTGCGCGACACCTTCTGCAAGAACCACCTGATCCTCGCCCGCAAGCCCGACCGCTTCAACACGGTGATGCCGATCACCGCCTTCGGGGAGGATGACGGACCGGCCTTCAGCCGGTACGCCAAGCGGCACCTCGACCGGCCCGAGATGCCGCGGATGACCGCCGCCCTCCGCCGCCGATTCTTCGAGGGGCTGGACGAACTCTTCGCCAACGCGGTGCTCCACGCGCACGCGACGCAGCCGATCATCGTCGGCGGCCAATACTATCCCCGCGCGCACAGGCTGGCCTTCTGCATGGCCGACGGGGGGCAGGGCATCCCGAGCGCCGTGCGCGCCAAGCTCGGCGACGCGCAGAGCGCCGAGGACGCGATCGCCTGGGCCATGGAGCCCTACAACACGACGCGCCTCGGCGACATTCCGGGCGGCCTCGGCTCGAAGGTCCTGCGGGACTTCATCGCCCTGAACGGCGGCCAGATGACCATCGTCTCGGGGGGCGGGTTCTGGCGCCAGACCGGCGCGCAGGCGTGCAAGCGCGCCCTCGGCGCCCCGTATCCCGGGACCGTCGTCGTCCTCGAGATCGACACGTCCGACCGACAACCCTACGATCTGGACGAAGCGCCGGATCCGTACAGCATCTGGTGACCGGCATGAGGGAAGCTCACGTGTGCATCGCGCAGGTCGTCGGCAGCGGGATCTGCGTCGCGGCTCTGGACGGACACAAGGTCTTCGAGGTCATCCACGACCACATCGTCGACGAGCGCAAGGTCGTGCTCTCGTTCACCTCCGTGACACGTCTGACCACGGCGTTTCTCAACACCGCGGTGGGCCAGCTCTACGGGACGTTCTCCGAGGAGACGGTGCGGCGCCATCTGGCGCCCCCGC
Organism: Methylobacterium sp. A49B; assembly: GCF_053346215.1. NCBI lineage: Bacteria > Pseudomonadati > Pseudomonadota > Alphaproteobacteria > Hyphomicrobiales > Methylobacteriaceae > Methylobacterium > Methylobacterium sp. A49B. Next base: position 33,764 of record NZ_JBKFBO010000069.1, on the reverse strand, counting down.
TGGATGCGGATCCGCGCCAGCGCATTCAGCTCAAGCTGGTCGTCGATCGCGCCAAGCTGTTCTTCCGCGACCCTGAGGGCCAGAGATCCGCTTTCGCCGAGATCGCCGAAGTCGATGCCGAATAGGGTCACCTCCACCGATCAAGCCGCGACGGTGGTCCGCTCGCGCATCCTGTTCGACACCAACGTCTGGATCATGATCGAGGGCTTCAACCAAGCCGCGCCGCGATCGAAGGTGGAAGCTTACAGCGCGGCCTACGATGCGCTGCTGCGCAACGGCAACGAGATCGTCTACAACGACTACATCATCAACGAGTTCTGCAACACCTGCGCGCGCATCGCCTACAACGCGCATCTCGCCTCCGGCCCGAAGCAGATCGCGTTCAAGGATTTCCGGCGGTCGGCCGCCTACGAGGGCGTGGCGGCGGCGATCCGTGAGGCCTGCCTCAACATCGTCGACGCCGGCCGCTACATCCCGATCGGTCCGGAGCATCTCGGCGTGATGGACATCGTCGACGCGGCCTGCCGCGCCCGGCGTGACTTCACCGACGTCGTCATCGAACGATTCTGCCGGGCCGAGGGCATCCTCCTGATGACGGACGATGCGGATTTCGCCGAGGCCGACGTGATGCTCATATCCGCCAACAAGCGGCTGCAGATCGCGCGCGCTGCGCGGGCCGGCAGCGCCGGTCCGGGCGGCGAGGAAGCGCTGAGCGGCGACATCGCGCGCGTCGTCACCCCGGACGGGTCGGGGGCGTGCGCGGTGCGCGACGAACTGAGCCCATGGCAACGCGAGATCGCGAGCCGGCCGCCGGGGGAATGACCGTCCCGGCCGCGGCGCCGTGCCTGCAAGCCCGTTCGACCTTCCAACCGCGTGCACGGCAACGGGGATCCGGATCTTGACCTCATCCTGAGGTGCAGGAGCGCGACGGAGGCCTCGAAGGAGCCCTCCAGATGTCTCGCGATCCCTGGAGCTCTCCTGCGAGGCCCGCTGACGCGGTCACCTCAGGATGAGGGTGCAAGTTGGACCCCTGAGACAAGCGGCTCTGAATCTCGAGACTGAGCAGGGTCCCGTCGGACAACTCCTCCACCCGACCTGACGCTTGAACGCGATGCCGCGGGAGCGGCGCCGGGCCACGGTCTTCATCCCCCGAAGGCCCGGCCAGTCCAACGTCGGCGGCCCGGACACGCGCCGTGCACGCATCGCGTTGCCTCTCTATCGGGACTCGGCGCATCATGGGGATCAGCCTTGGGACGGGGGCCGCTGCCGTGCATCGCGTGGGAGTCCTGCTGACGGCGCTCGGGCGGCACGGGCCGACGCTGCTCGTCACCTCCCTCATCCTCGGCAGCCTCGTCCCGCTCCTCTCGAGCCAGGCCGTCGGACTGCTTCCGATCGCGGCCTTCCTGCTCGCCCTCGGCTCGTTCCAGACGGCCAACTTCGCGCCGCGCGAGGGCGGATCAGGACGCGCCGCGATCGCCCTCGCGCTGGCCTGGAACGGGCTGGGTGTTCCCGCCGCCATGGCCGCCCTGCTTCTGCTGGCCGGGATCGGCGAGGATCTCCGGAAGGGCATCCTCATGTCCGTTCTGGCGCCGCCGATCAGCGGTGCGGCCGCCATCGCGGCCATACTCGGGCTCCACCCGCGGCTCGCCCTCGTCAACACGATCGGGCTGACGCTGCTCACCCCGCTCACGGTTCCGCTCCTGGCGGTCGCCCTCTGCGCTGGCGTCCGGATGGACCCCGCTGCCCTCGCCGTGCACCTCGCCCTGATCGTCGGTCCGGCCGGCCTTGTCTCCCTGGCCCTGTCGAGCGCCAAGGGCCGCCTGCAGGGACTGATCCCGGACATGCAGGCCGCATCCGGCATCGCCGTGCTCGGCCTCGTCCTCGTCGGCTTCACGATGGCGGACTCGCTGAGAGGCGCCTGGGGCACGCAGCGCGGATACGTCCTCACCTGCCTGGCGATCGCGACCGGCCTCAATCTCGGGCTCGGGCTCGTGAGCGGCGTCCTCTTCTCGCCGCTCGGGCGGACGCGCGCCCTCACGATCGCCCTCGTGGCCGGCAACCGCAACGTGAGCCTGACCTGGGCCGCCGCCGGCACCGCCCTCTCGCACGCCACCGAACTCTATCTGGCCACCACGGTGGTCCCGGTCCTCGCTCTCCCCTTCGCCGTGCGCATCGGCGCGACGGTGCGCGGCTGGGTCGCTCTCCGGTATCGTCGCGCTACGAATTCAGATCTCACCGTCCTCGTCGACAAGTCTCCACCGGCGCACACTGGCCAATTCTCGACAAGTCCGACACAGTCCCGCCAGGAAACTTGAGCATGCATCCGCCGAGCAGATCGAAACGGATGCCTCCTGCCGCCGCGCCGCGGGTGGCCGGCACGCGACCGCGGGGAGTCAGGCATGAGCAGACACCGGTCCGGTACGGAGAGTGCGCCGCCGCGGTCGGCCTACTGGGGCCGCCGGATGTCCAACATGCCGAACGATTTCATCTTCGGGTACGGCTCGCTGATCAACACGCACCTGCGCGACCACACCTCGGCGACGCCGATCGCCGGTATCCCTGCACGGCTCTCGGCGGAGTTCGGCTATCTCAGAGCCTGGGTGTTCCGCTGTCCCAGCGGCTTCACCGCCCTCGGTCTGCGGCGCCCGCGCCGCGGTGAGGCGACCATGACGGTCAACGGCGTGATGTATCCGGTGGATCCGGCCGATCTCGCGGCCTTCGATCTGCGAGAGGCGGGCTACCGGCGCGTTCCCGTGCCGATCGAGCAGATCGAGGCCGTGTCGTGGCAGTCTCTGCCGGCGTGCGGGACCATCTGGACCTACGTGCCCGCCGACGACGCCGCCACGCATCTTGCCGCCGCGAGCGACGATTTCCCGCTGCTGCAATCCTACATCGACGCCACGGTCGAGGGGGCGCTGGATTACGGCGTCGACTACGCGCGGGAGGTGATCGAGACGACCGCGGATTGGAGCCCCTACTGGTTGAACGACCGCGAGATGGCGCGGCGGCCGTGGATCTACGATCGCCGTTACGCCGAGGCGGACGCCCTGCTCTCGACGATCGAGCCGGCGGCCTCATACTTCTCCGACCGGATGTTCCCGGGACCGTTCTCGATCCGCTGGCATTACCGGACACCCACGGGGCGTCTCGCGCATCTGGGGAAGGAGCGCCGGACGCGGCGCCGGGATGCGGTGCAGCCGCTGCTGAGCGATGGGGCGGAGGGTGCGGTGCCCGCCTGACGACGGCATCCCCGCTGATCCACGGCGAAGACCGGCCGGTTCGAGCCGCCTAGTTCAGGAGGCCGTCTTGAGCGCGGTGCTGCGCGTCGGATCAACCGCGCCTGGAACGGCGATCCGGCCGGCCCGCGTCAGAATTCCAGACGGTTCATCTCGGTCGGCGCGCGCTTGGCGGCGACGCCGCAGGCGTGGTCCTGCAGGGCCTCGGCGTTGGCCGCCTCGCCTAAACGGCTGGTCACATGGCCGTCCAAGATCACGAAGCCGGCCCCGCCGTCCGGAAAGTCGGCCCCCACGACGGCGAGCGAATGCTCGCCCATGGCGGATCGCGCGTCGCCGTCGCGCGCCAGCAGCATGAACGGATCCGTCGGGCCGAGATCGTCCCCCAGCACCCGCCTCGCCCTGAACTGGCGACCGTTCAACGGCTCGCTCAGGGGAGCCCAGCTGTCACCGATGGCGGAGGCGAGGCGGTTCAAGGTGTCCCGGACGTCCCGGCGCACGCAGTCGATGTGGATGTGCAACTGGCCCTGGGTCCGCCGAAGCCGGGAATTCACCGCAAGGCTCACGTCGCGCCGGTCGAGCGGATGCCCGAGACGTTCCTCGACGAAGGTCCGAGCGCGCCAGGCTTGGGCGACGTAGTTCGTCACGCCGGGTTCGAGGAGCAAGGGGCTCTCGATCCCCGTGATCCGTGCGGTCGGGATCAGGAGAAACTGCGCGCGTCCCCGGAGGTCCTTGAGAATGGCGTACCCCTTCTCGACGCCACCCTGCAGGTCGACCAAGCTGCAGGGTGCAGGCCCCTCTCCGCGCAGCTGATGGGGAACGCACTCGCCGTGGACGATCTCCCACAAGGCTCCGCCGTTTCCGAGGAGCTTGGGTACGATTTCGGCAGCCAGCCAGATTGCGACCGCCGCGAGGACAGCGAGACTGCTCAGCGATCGCGTCGACATCCCGATCCGCACTCGACACGTCGAACAGCGGGGCGACGCCGTCCCCGTTCCGACCCGGTCGCGAGCGCCACGACGCTCCCGACCGATGGCCCGCACCGAGACAGTGGAGTGTCTGCTCGGGAAAAAAGCAATCCGTCGGCGGTCGGAACGAGATCGTGCCGCGCGCAGAAGGGCTGCCTGGGGATCGCCCGGACTTCGTCCGCTGCGCTGCCGCCCGGTGCTCGGCGACCGCCCGCTCCGGCCGTCTCCGGCCCTCGACGGGCCGACGTCTCGGCCCATATCACTGAGCGTTGAGGGCTCTGCCCCGGGCGGCCGGTCGGCGGGGGCTGCAGACCGGTTCGTGCGGTCGCGAAACACGGTCGCAAGACACGCAAGTCCGCATCCGCGCCGCCGGCATGCATCACGCGCAGCCGGCACGCGGCGGGCGGCCCGCTGGCACGGAGGCATCGATGCCCGAGGTCGAGGCGACACCCTACTGGCTCGACGGCAACTTCGCCCCGGTCCAGGAGGAGATCACGAGCTTCGCGCTGGAGGTCGAGGGTGCGATCCCGCCCGATCTCTCGGGCCTCTACGCCCGCAACGGTGCCAACCCGCGCGACGGCCATTCCGGCCACTGGTTCCTCGGCGACGGCATGATCCACGGCGTCGCGCTGCGCGACGGCCGGGCCGAGTGGTACCGCAACCGTTGGGTGCGTACGCCGCGGTTCGAGGGGCGCGCCTCGGGCAATCCGCTCGACCTGCGCGGCAGCGTCGCCAACACCAGCGTGGTGACCCATGCCGGGCGCACCTTCGCGCTCGTCGAGAACGCCCTGCCGATGCGGATCGGGCCCGAGCTCGAGACGCTGGGCTACGAGGATTTCGGCGGGCGCCTGGCGACGCCGTTCACCGCCCATCCGAAGATCTGCCCGGAGACGGGCGAGCTCCACTTCTTCGGCTACAGCCCGCTGCCGCCCTACCTGACCTACCACGTCGCCGATGCCGGGGGCACGCTGGTGCACAGTGCCGCCCTGCCGCTGCCCGCGCCGGTGATGATGCACGACTTCGCCCTCACCCGCGGACACGTCGTGTTCATGGATCTGCCGGTGGTGTTCGACATGACTCTGGCGCTGCGCGGCACGATGCCGTTCGCCTGGAGCGATGCGCACGCGCCGCGTCTTGGCGTCCTGCCGCGCGGGGCCGGGGCCGAGGCGCTGCGCTGGGTCGCGGTCGAGCCGGGCTACGTCTTCCACGTCGGCAACGCCTACGAGGAGGCGGACGGGACGCTGGTGCTCGACGTGGCGTGGTACCCCGAGCTGTGGCGCGGCGGCCCGTCCGCGTCGCGCTTCGAGCCCGCACGGCTGCGGCGCTGGCGGGTCGCCCCGGGGGCGGACCGCGCGCAGGAGACGGACCTGGACGACCGCGCGGTCGAGTTCCCGCGCATCGACGAGCGGCGCACGGGCCTGGCGCACGGGGTGCTCTACGCGGTGCAGACCGGGGCCGGGCCGAGTGGGGACGAGACCGGCGACGGTGCGCTGGTGCGCTACGATCTGGCGCGCGGCCGGGACGCGACGCACGTCTTCGCCGGCGGCATCCCGAGCGAGTTCGCGCACGTGCCCGGCGGCCCTGGCGAGGGCTGGCTGATGGGCTTCGTCTACGACCGGGTTCGCGGGGCGAGCGACCTCGTGATCCTGGAGGCGTCCGAGATGGCGGCCGAACCGGTCGCGCGCGTCCGCCTGCCGCGGCGGGTGCCGCAGGGCTTCCACGGGACCTGGATCCCGGACGCGTGAGAGCCGGGCCGGAGGCAGGTTCAACCGGTCCTCCCGCCCCGCGTGCAGGCGAACGCCCTCCCTGAGCGGCCGCGTCGCGCCGTGCGCCGATATTGGCGCGCCGCCCGCTCGGCGCGCTTCGAGAACGCCCGCGGCGCCAGGGGAATCGGCGTTCGCGCAGGGTCGGGAACCCGCATCGACGTGCGGGGGATCCTAGGCGGCGCGGTCTGCCGCCTGAGGCGTCATCCGGAGATGCAGCTTCGAGCCGACCTCGACGATAGCCCGGATGGCCGGGATCAACTCCTCGCCGAGGTCGGTCAGCGCGTAGTCCACGCTCGGCGGGGTCGTCGCCAGCACGGAGCGAGCAAGGACGCCCCGTCCCTCGAGATCCTTCAGCCGCGCGCTCAGCACCTTGGCCGAGATGTTCGGCATGGCGCGCCGCAGCTCGGAGAAGCGACGCGCGCCCTCGCTCAGGTTCCAGATGATATCCGGCGTCCAGACGCCGCCGAGCAGGCTCATGCACGCCGACATCGGGCAGCCCGGCGGCGGCGGGACCTTTTTCCTCAGCTTCAGGGCCACGACACGCTCCCGGCATCCGGACGGCAACTTGGTTTCTCCGACGATACTCGAAAGCGTCGGTCACCGGAAGTTACCCGGTTCCCACGAGTAACGCTCCCGTATACCTCTCCGGACACCCCGCCATCGGAGACGTCCCATGAAGCTCTTCTATGCCCCCGGCGCCTGCTCGCTCTCGCCCCACATCGTGCTGCGCGAGCTCGGCCTGGCGTTCACGATCGAGGCGGTCGACCTCCACCAGAAGAGGACCGCCTCGGGAGCGGATTTCAGGGCGGTCAATCCGAAGGGCTACGTCCCGGCCTTGGAGCTCGAAGACGGCGTGGTCCTGACCGAGGGCGCGGCCATCGTGCAGTACCTGGCCGACAAGCACGCGCCCGGCACCCTCGCGCCGCTGGCCGGCACGGTGGAGCGCGCGCGGCTCAACGGCCATCTCAACTTCATCTCCGCCGAGCTCCACAAGGCGTTCAGCCCGCTCTTCAACCCGGCGCTCGCGTCCGAGGCGCGGGCAGCGGCGTCGGCCAATCTCGGTCGCAAGCTCGACATCGTCGAGGCCGCGCTCGCCGACGGCCGCCCCCACCTCACCGGCCCGGATTTCACCGTGGCCGACGCCTATCTCTTCGTGGTCCTGAGCTGGGCGCCGAAGCTCGGCGTCGACCTCGCCCGGTGGCCGCATCTCGCCCGCTTCAGCCAGCGCGTCGCAGCGCGCGCCGCCGTCCAGGCCGCGATGGCGGCGGAGGGATTGCAGAAGGCGGCGTGACGGAAGCCGGGCGGCGGCCCCGGTCCGCCGCCCTGTCCTGTCCGACCGCCTGCGACGCGGCACGACCTAACGTGAGTGTGACCATGAAGAAGATCGGATTCCTCTCGTTCGGGCATTGGGCGCCGACGGCGCGGTCCGGAACACGCTCGGCCGGCGATACCCTGCTGCAGTCCATCGACCTCGCGGTCGCGGCGGAAGAGCTCGGTGCCGACGGCGCCTATTTCCGGGTCCATCACTTCGCGCGCCAGCTCGCCTCGCCGTTTCCGCTGCTTGCGGCCGTCGGCGCCCGGACCAAGCGCATCGAGATCGGCACCGGCGTCATCGACATGCGCTACGAGAACCCGCTCGCCATGGTCGAGGACGCCGGATCGGCGGACCTGATCTCGGGCGGCCGGCTCCAGCTCGGCATCAGCCGCGGCTCGCCCGAGCAGGTCATCGACGGCTGGCGGCACTTCGGCTACGCGCCGCGCGATGGCGAGAGCGATGCCGACATGGGCCGCCGGCACGCCGAGGTCTTCCTCGACCTCCTGGATGGGAAAGGCTTTGCCGAGCCCAATCCGAGGCCGATGTTTGCCAACCCGCCGGGCCTGCTGCGCCTGGAGCCGCATTCCGACGGCTTGCGCGAGCGGATCTGGTGGGGCTCTGCCTCTGACGCCACCGCAATCTGGGCCGCGCAGCAGGGCATGAACCTGCAGAGCTCGACCCTCAAGGCCGACGAGACCGGCGAGCCGTTCCACGTCCAGCAGGCCAGGCAGATCCGCCGCTATCGCCAGGCCTGGACCGAGGCGGGGCACGCGCGCGTGCCGCGGGTCTCCGTTTCCCGGTCGATCTTCGCGCTGGTGAACGACCTCGACCGCGCCTATTTCGGACGCGGCGAGAGCAGCGACCAAGTCGGCATCATCGACAACATGCGGGCGGTGTTCGGCCGCTCCTACGCCGCGGAGCCGGAGCGCCTGGTCGAGGCGCTCAGAGCCGACACGGCGATCGCAGAGGCCGACACCCTCCTGCTGACGGTGCCGAACCAGCTGGGCGTGGCCTACAACGCCCACGTCATCGAGAGCATTCTCAAGTATGTCGCTCCGCAACTCGGCTGGCGCTGAACGGAGCGCCGGGCCAGTCCGGCGCCCTGCGCCGACGACAGCGCCGGGCCCGGTGGCGGACGGCACTTCCCGGAAGGCCGACCGTCTGATGTTGATCTAGATCGGAAGGGGACGGCACGAGGTGCGCCGCTCCTGGGCAGGCGACTCGGCCTTACCGGCGAGCTTCGGTCGCCATCCTGACGGCCAGTGCGGCCAGCACTGTCCCCATCACCCAACGCTGCACAACGGCAAACGACGGGCGTCGACTGAGGAACATGGCAATTGAGCCGGCCGAGAGAGCGATAGCCGCGTTGACCAGAACGCTGATGACAATCTGGGTCGTGCCGAGCAGGAGGGCTTGGCCGAGCACGCTGCCCCGAGCCGGGTCGATGAACTGCGGCAGCAGCGACAGATACATGACCGCGATCTTCGGATTCAGCAGGTTGGTCAGAAATCCCATCAGAAAAAGCTTGGCTGGACCGTCTTTTGACAACTCCTTCACCTGGAACGGCGAACGACCGCCGGGCCGGACGGCCTGCCACGCAAGCCACAGCAGATATGCTGCGCCCGTGATGCGGATCGCATCGTACGCGTAGGGTACCGCCAGCACGAGCGCCGTGATGCCGAAGGCGGCGCAGAGCATGTAGACGACGAAGCCGAGCGCCACGCCGCCGAGCGAGATCAAACCGGCCGTCCTGCCTTGGCAGATCGAACGCGAGATTAGGTAGACCATGTTCGGCCCTGGCGTCAGGACCATGCCCAGCGCGACGGCCGCGAAGGCGAGGAGGTTGCTCAATTCAGGCATCGTCGTCCCGTCATCAGGAGGATGCCCAGACGCGTGGCGCTCTGCACCAGCGGTCCCCGATGGTGTATCATCTCAAGCGTCGGTCACGCGAGGTGAACTATCCCTAACCTCGTCTGTCCTGCGTGGGAAGCCTCGGCCGTATCACGTCCGCTTTTGGCGTTTCGTCACGGGTGAGCAGATGGTCAGAAATCCGCCCATCTCAGACGCTCACACGGTCTCTGCGTGGTCGCTGAGGTCGGCCAAGTCGGTCGCCGGCGGCGCTTCCTCTGAGCGACGACGCGTCGGTCACTTGGCCATTTCGGATCGGGGCGGGATGCATAAGCTGCTCCGCCGCTCGCAGGCGAGCCGCCTGCCTGCGACCGACCCAGTGGGTCTAGGGGCCACCGCGACGTGCGCGACGCTGACGAAACCTTGAGTGGCGTTGGAACAGGCGTCACCAAGGCCCGGCGTCGCACCCGGCCCCGTCGCGCTCGCGAACCGCACGAAGACTGGCTCACGCCGCGCGGAACCCCGCTCACCCGAGTGCTCAACGGGGCGGCCGAGCCGTCGAATATGATGCGCTGACGCGCGGTGACGGTCACCTGGGCCGGCAGGCCGGGCTGCCGCGCGACGTGTCGCATGTCGGTGAGGCGTGCCACGCGCCGCGCGTCCACGTCGGCAGACACGACGGCGCAGGCCTGCCCGATGCCGCGGGCATCGGACTGGCGGGCGGGCGGGCAGCACGGCCGGAGGCCATCCGCCGTGCCGGCGCGGACCTGAGCGCGTGCTTCGGTGGCCGGATCGGGGCCGTCGCGTCCGCGTCATGCCGCGCGTCGCCTCCGCCGGCGGCCACGACTGGATCATCCGCGCGGGGCGGCGATGCATCGCCAGAGCGTCCCACGCGTTCGCCACTGAGGCAGCCGCTCGGCTGTCCGGTCGGTTGTCCGGCACGTGCCGGAAGCAGTCGGAAGCAGGCGGTGGTCTGCGGAAGCTCGGCGACGTGAAGCGCCCGCGTGAGGGCACAGCGGAGAGGATGGCCCATGACGAACCCCGGCATGCCCGATCCCGGCACCCCCGATCCCGGCGGCCCCGATCTGCCGACACCCGGCGAGCCGCCGCCGACCGAGCCCATGCCCGGCGACCCGCCGATGCCCGCACCGCCGCCCGATCCGGTGCCAGGAGACCCTGCCGGGCCGGACTTGGTCCCGGGCGATCCCGTCGGCCCTGGGACGGTCATGTGATCCGAAGCCGATATGCGCCGAAGCCGATGTGACAGAAGCTCGCGGGAGGCCATTTCCGGGGAGCCGGGCCGCACGCATCGGCGCTGGTCGAGCATGAGGTGTTCGTCCCATCCCGACATCCCGCTTCGCCCGGGATCCCCATCCCATCGCGGCAACCGGGGTGCCGGTCCATGACGGGCGGCACACGGCACGACCACCGCCCTGCGGCCGACATCTGTCGGGAGAACGGATGGGGCGTGGGAACCCGCCTGATCGGCGACGCCGGGCTCGGGCCCACGGTGATCTGCATCACGGCGCTCGGCACGAGGGTGATGCTGGCACGCATGATCAGCCACGACGGCGCACCGGTCGCCTACTGCAACGCGCAGGCCTGGAGCCTGGGAGCACGCGAGTGGTGCCGGATCTCCGAGTGACGGGATCTGTCGATCGGCAGCCGGCGCCGATGATCCGCGAGCGGACCTTTGATCGAACGCCAATAATCAAAAGCCACGCTGAAACGCGGGACGGTCGGACGCATTTTCTGATGCATGTCAGGTTCTCGCCCGCTCGCCATCCTTGCCGAAGACGAAGCCGTGATCCGCATGGCGGCCGCAGCCATGCTCGACGCGCTCGGGTTCGAGGTCCTGGAAGCCGACCATGCGGCCGAGGCGCTGCGCCTCCTGGAGGCGAACAGCGGCGCCGCCCTCCTCTACACGGATATCGACATGCCGGGCGGGATGGACGGTTGCGATCTGGCCCACACCACTACCGCACGTTGGCCGGAGACGAAGATCATCGTCTGCTCGGGGTGCGATCCCCGGGTGGCAGCACGACTGCCCGACTGCGCTTACTTCCTCAACAAGCCCTGCGCGGACAAGCTGGTGCGCAAGGCGTTGCAGGTGCTGCGGCTGCACTGACGGCCGGCAGCGGCGCCGACGGCGGGGCGCGTCAAAGGTATCCAGGCCTGCGAGGGATCTTGGCCGCTCGTCAGCGCGCTGGCCAGGGATGCTGTTCCTCTACGGTCTCACCATTCTCGCTGGCATCGCCAACGCGATCCAGCCTGGACAGAACGCGATGCTGTCCAAGTCGCTCGGTCTGCCGATCACGGCCGGCCTGATCACCCTGCTCGTCAGCACGACGGCGCTGCTGCTCGGTGGTCTCGCCCTCGGCAAGCTCGAATTGCCGAACGGCCAGCACCTCGCCGCAGTGCCCTGGTGGGCGTGGCTCGGCGGGTTCTTCAGCGTCCTGCTGATCCTCGCACAGCTCTACGCCTCGCCCGCGATCGGCGCGGCCTCGTTCCTCGGCATCATCGTGACGGTGGGCGTCGCCGTCTCGATCCTGCTCGACAACTACGGATGGGTCGGCTTTCCGGTGCATCCGGCCAGCCTCTGGCGGATCCTCGGCGCCCTCCTGATGATCGCGGGCGTGGCGCTGGTGGCGCTGTTCTGATCGTGTCCGGTGCGTCTGTCAGGGCGCCGAGCCGAACATGCGGATCCTGCTCCGGGGACCGTCGGGCCTGACGCGGTCTGGTCGCGGGCGGCCGGTCGCCTTCGGGCCGAAACCGCCGGACAGGCGGGCGGGTCTCCGCGAGGCCACTGAGGCCCCCGCGAGCTCCCGACCAGTGCCTCACCGGCAGGCGCCGTGACAAATTCTCACCCGATCGTTCCGTCTCGGAACTTGATGAGCCGCCGCCGGCGCGCTCAGAAACTGCCGTCAGCGAAGGTGCGCCGTCCGAAGAGCCGCCGCGCGCTACTGCGGGAGGTGACGTTGCGAAACCCTATGCTCGCGCTCGCGCTCGTGCTCAGCGTCGTCGCGACCGGCGGCGCTGAGTCCGGCGAGATCTCCGGCGGCGTCGTCAAGGTCGGTGTCCTCACCGACATGAGCGGACCGTATGCCGACAATGTCGGCGCCGGGTCGATCCTCGCCGCGCAGATGGCGGCGGAGGATTTCGGCGGGACGGTCAACGGCGCGCGGATCGAGATCGTCTCGGCCGACCATCAGAACAAGGCGGATGTCGGCGCCGCGCTGGCGCGGCGATGGTACGATCAGGACGGCGTCGACACGATCACCGAGGTGGTCTCGTCCGGTGTTGCCCTGGCCGTCCAGGCGATCTCGCGGGAGAAGCGGCGGGTCTTCCTCGCGACCGGGCCCGGCACCCCCGACCTCACCGGCAAGAACTGCTCCCCGGTCGGCGTCCATTGGGCCTACGACAACTACGCCCTCGGCAACGTGGTCGCGGGGGCCGCCGTCCGGCGGGGACTGAAGAACTGGTTCTTCCTCACCGCCGATTACAGCTTCGGCCACGCCCTTGAGGAGCAGGCGGCCCGGGTCGTCAAGGCGAACGGCGGAACCGTGAAGGGCTCCGTGCGCCACCCGCTCGGGACGGCGGATTTCTCGTCCTACCTGCTGCAGGCGCAGGGATCCGGCGCCGAGGTGATCGGGCTTGCCAATGCGGGGACCGACTTCATCAACGCCGAGAAGCAGGCAGACGAGTTCGGGATCAAGGCCGGCGGCCAGAAGCTCGCGGCCCTCCTGGTGAACCTGCCGGACATCCACGCCCTCGGGCTCGACAAGGCGCAGGGCCTGCTGCTCGCCGACAGCTTCTACTGGGACAGGGACGACGCGACGCGGGCGTGGTCCAAACGGTTCATGGCGCGCTTCGACGGGCGCGCGCCGGGCAGTCTCCAGGCGGCCGTGTATGGGGCCGTGACCCACTACCTGAAGGCGGTCCGGGCGGCAGGGACCGACGAGGCCGAGGCGGTGATGGCGCAGATGCGCCAGATGCCCATCAACGACTTCTACACGCGGGACGCGCACCTGCGCCGGGACGGCCGGGTGGTGCGCGACATGTACCTCCTGCAGGTCAAGAGCCCCGCCGAATCGCGCTATCCCTGGGACTACTACCGGGTGGTCGAGACGGTGCCGGGCGACAGGGCGTTCCGCCCCGAGGCCGAGGGCGGCTGCCCCCTCGTCAACCCCTGACGGGGGCGCCCGTCCCCGCGGCTTCGGGATCGCTCGCCTGCGCCTGAAGCCAGGCGAGGAAGATCTCCAGCTTCCGGTTCATCGGGCGGCCCGCGGGCCAGACGGCGTGGTGGCCGAGATCCCGCGCCAGGGGAGGCCCGAACAGGGGCACCAGACGCCCGGCCGCGATGTCCCCCCGCAGCAGCGCCACCTGTCCCATCGCGATGCCCAGGCCCTCGGCCGCCGCCTGATAGGTCAGGACCGAACTCTCGAACATCATCCCGGCGGGGCCCCACGCCTCGGGCAGGCCGCGGGCCGCGAGCCAGTCGCCCCAGTCGCGGCGGCGGTAGTGCGAGTGCAGGAACGGCCGCGTCCGCAGCGCCGACAGGTCGTCGCCGATCGCCCGGGCGAGGTCCGGGCTGCACACCGGCTGGATGACATCCGGCAGGAGGAGCCGGGAGTGCGTTCCCGGCCAGTCGCCCTGGCCGAGCTGGATGCCCACGTCGATCGTCTCGCGGGTGAAATCGATCGGCCGGACGGTGTTGCTGAGCTGGATCCGCACGCGGGGGTAGCGGGCGTGGAAATCCGCGAGGCGGGGGATCAGCCACTTGGCCGCGAAGGTCGCGTAGGCCCGCACGTGCAGGGTCTCGGTCGCCTTCTGGTCGAGGAAGCGCGCAGTCGCCGCCGCGATCCGGGCGAAGGGCTCGCGGATCTCCGCCGCGTAGGCGGCGCCGGCTTCCGTGAGGCTCGCGCCGTGCCGCTCCCTGTGGAACAGGCGGACCCCGAGGTAGCTCTCCAGGACCGCGATCTGGCGGCTGACCGCCGACTGCGTGACGTTCAACTCGCTGGCCGCGCGGCTGAAACCGTTCACCCGCGCGGCGACCTCGAACACGTGCAGCGGGTTGAGGGGCGGGATGCGGCGCGTCATCGCTCCACCGGGATACAAAAACTCATACCTCGATAACCCCTGCTCAATTGTCAGGCAAACGCGGTGGCCCCTAAGGCTGGAGGACCAGACAGCGGCCGTGCCTGCGGGCATCGCTCGCCCCCGGAGGCCGGGAGTACGTCGTATGGACTTCGCCTACACCGAGGAGCTGACCCTCTTCGCCGACACCGTCCGCCGCTTCGCCGGCGACGCGCTCGCGCCGGGGGCCCTGGAGCGGGCGCACCGGCCGGGCTTCCCCTTCGACGTCGCGCGGCAGATGGCGGCCCAGGGCCTGCTCGGCATCACGTTCCCGGTCGAGGACGGGGGCCAGGGCGGCACGCTCATGGACGCGGTGATCGCCATCGAGCAGGTCGCGGCGGCCTGCCCCCGCAGCGCCGACGTGGTCCAGGCGGGCAATTTCGGGCCGATCCGCACCTTCGTCGAGTACGCCACCCCGGCCCAGAAGGAACGGTTCCTGCCCGATCTCCTCGCGGGGCGCACGGTCATCTGCCTCGGCATGTCCGAGCCGAACGCGGGCTCGGCCGCGACCGACCTCCAGACGACGGCGCGGCCCGACGGCGACGGCTATCTCCTCAACGGCTCCAAAATCTTCTCGACCCACGGGCCGGACGCCGCGCTGTTCCTGATCTACGTCCGGTTCGGGCCCGGGGTCGGCGGAATCGGCTCCGTCCTCGTGGAGCGCGGCACGCCGGGCTTCACCATCGGCAAGCCGTCCGCCTACATGAGCGGCGAGGAATGGGCACCGTTCTACTTCGAGGATTGCCGCATCCCGGCCGAGAACGTCCTCCTCGGGCCCGGCGGGTTCAAGCGCCAGATCGCGGGCTTCAACGTCGAGCGGCTCGGCAACGCCTCCCGGGCGCTGGCGCTCGGCCGTTACGCCTTCGACCGCGCCCGCGAGCACGCGATGACCCGCAGCCAGTTCGGCCGGCCCCTCTGCGAGTTCCAGGGCCTGCAGTGGAAATTCGCGGAGTGCGCGACGAAACTCGCCGCGGCGCAACTCCTGCTCTACCGCGCCGCCTCGGTGCGGGAGGGGGAGCTTCCCACGGCGGCGGACACGGCCATGGCCAAGCTCGCCTGCAACACGGCGGGCTTCGAGGCGGCGAACGAGGCGGTCCAGATCATGGGCGGCACCGGTTACTCGACGGAGGCGCTGGCCGAGTACTGCATGCGCCGCACCCGGGGCTGGATGATCGCGGGCGGTTCGATCGAGATGCTCAAGAACCGCATCGCGGAGGATGTCTTCGGGCGGCGCTTCGACCAACGGGCCCCGAAGGCCGAGCCGCGCCGGGCCGCCGAGTAGGCCATGGCCCGCGAATTGTCCCACGGTCTCGGGCCGAGCCTCTTCCGGCCCGAACGGGTCGCGGTCGTTGGAGCGTCCGACGACGTGAGCAAGACGACCGCCCGGCCCCTGCGCTTCCTGCGCCGCTCCGGGTTCGCGGGGGCCGTCTATCCCGTCAACCCGCGCCGGGAGACCGTCCTCGGCGAGCGGGCGTGGCCGTCCATCGAGAGCCTGCCGGAGACGCCGGACCACGCCTTCGTGCTGGCGCCGACCGAGGGCGTCCCGGAGGCCGTCGCCGCCTGCGTCGCCCGGGGCGTTCCCCTCGTCAGCGTGCTGGCCGGCGGCTTCGGCGAGGCGGGCGAAGCCGGGCGTGCGCGGGAGGCCGAACTGACCGCCATCCTGGCCGGAAGCCGGACCCGGCTCCTCGGCCCGAACAGCATCGGCATCGTCAACGTCAACACCGGCCTCGTGCTGACCGCCAACGCCGCCTTCGCGGAGCCGGCGCTGCCGCGGGGGGGATTATTCGTCGCCTCCCACTCGGGCAGCATGATCGGGGCGATCCTCTCGCGGGGACTCGCCAAGGGGATCGGCTTTGCGGGCTTCGTCTCGACGGGGGCCGAGCTCGATCTGTCGCTCGGCGAGATCTGCGCGGCCACCCTCGACGATCCGCTGATCGACACCTACGCGCTGTTTCTGGAGAGCATCGCGCACGGAAGGGCGATCCGGTCCTTCGCGCTCGCGGCCGCCGCACGGGGCAAGGCCGTCATCGCCTACAAGCTCGGGCGCTCCGCACAGGGGGCGGAGCTGTCGCAATCGCATACCGGGGCCATCGCCGGCGAGGACGGGATCGCCGATGCCTTCCTGAAGGATTGCGGCATCTGCCGCGTCGAGACGCTGGAAGGCCTGATCGAGGGCCCGGCGCTGCTGCGGCGGGCCGGCCCGGCCGCGCCGTCCGGTGCCGGGGCCACCCGCAGGCCGCAGGTCGCCGTCGTGACGACGACCGGGGGCGGCGCGGCGATGGTCGTCGACCAGTTCGGCTTGCGGGACGTCGCGGTCATGTCCCCAAGCGCGGAGACGATGGCGGCCCTCGCCGCCCGGGGCGTCGCGACGGCGCCCGGACGGATCGTGGATCTGACGCTCGCCGGCACGCGCCCGGCCGTGATGAGGGCCGCCCTGGAGACGCTCCTCGCCGCCCCCGAATTCGACGTGGTCGTCGCGGTCGCCGGCTCCTCGGCCCGGTTTCAGCCGGAACTCCTGGTGCCGGGGATCGTCGAGGCCGCCGCGGGGGCGCGGAAGCCGCTCGTCGCCTTCGTCGCGCCGGAGGCGCCCGAGGCTCTGGCCCGCCTCGCCGGGGCGGGGATCCCCTGTTTCCGAACGCCGGAAGCCTGCGGCGACGTCGTGGCCGCCGTGCTCGGGCGCCGGCCGGCCAAGCCTATGACCGAGGCCGGAACGTCCCCGGCGCGCCCGCGCCAGCTCGACGAGGCGGAGGGCTACGTGGTGCTGGACCGGCTCGGCATCCCCGTCGCCGCGCACGCGGTGGTGGCACCGGACGCCACGACATCCCCCATCGGCTACCCGGCGGCGGTCAAGCTGCTCTCGGCGGACGTGCTGCACAAGACGGAACTCGGCGGCGTCGTCCTCGGCGTGCGGGACGATGACGGCCTGCGGGAAGCCCTGGTTCGCATCGCGCGGGACGTGCCGCGGGCGGCGCCGGAGGTCGCTGTGGAGCGGCTGCTGGTCCAGGAGATGGCACAGGGTGTCGGCGAGGTGCTGCTCAGCCTGCGCCGGGACCCGGAGGCGGGCCCCGTGGTGATGCTCGCGGCCGGCGGCATCCTGGCCGAGATCCACCGCGATCGCAGCCTGCGGCTCGCCCCGGTCGATCGGGCGGAGGCGCTGGCGATGATCGGCGAGGTGCGGGCCATCGGGGCGCTCGCGGGCTACCGGGGCCGGCCGAGGGGTGATCTCGATGCCCTCGCGGATGCCGTCGTGGCGATCTCCCGGGCCGGGCCGGAGATCGTCGAGGCCGAGATCAACCCGTTGATCGTGCGGCGCGCGGGGCACGGCGTCGTGGCGGTCGACGCGGTCGTCCGCTGCGCATCCGCACAGGGAGGAGCCGGAGCATGATCGAAACGCTGGCCGAGCGCGTCAACGGCAACGCGTGGCTCACCCACCGGGGTCGCTTCGTCAACACCACCTTCCTCCTCGGGGTTGGGCCCGAGGCGTGGCTCGTGCGCATCGCCGAGGGCCACGTCGCGGAGGTGCGCAAGGGGCCCTTCGTCATGCCGCGCTGGACCTTCGCCCTGCGGGCGCCCCGCGAGGCCTGGGAGGCGTTCTGGTCGCCCGAACCGCCGCCGGGCTCCCACGACCTCCTCGCCCTGGTGAAGACCCGGCGCCTCGCCATCGAGGGCGACATGCACCCGTTCATGGCCAACCTGTTCTACTTCAAGTTCGTGCTGACAAGCCTGAGGAGGACCGCGTGAGCGCCCCTCGATTCGAGCCGGTCACCGGCCGCTACCTCCACCTCGACCTGCTCGGGAAGCCGCACCGGCTCTACGTCGAGGAGGCCGGCGCGGGCATCCCGCTCCTGTGCCTCCACACCGCCGGCAGCGACGGCCGCCAGTTCCGGGCGATCCTCAACGACCCCGAGATCGCCGCGCGCTTCCGCGTCATCGCCTTCGACCTGCCCTGGCACGGCAAGTCCTCCCCGCCCGCCGGCTGGCACGAGGCGCTGGAATACCGACTCACCTCCCGCGACTACACGGACATCGTGCTCGGCGTCGGGCAGGCCCTCGGCCTCGACCGCCCAGTGGCGATGGGCTGCTCGATCGGCGGCCGGATCGTCCTGCACCTCGCCCTGGAGCATCCCGACGCCTTCCGCGCCGTGATCGGCCTCCAGGCGGGCGCCCACGTCGATCCCTACTACGACACGCAGTGGCTCCACCGGCCGGATGTGCACGGCGAGGTCGCCGCGGCGGTCGTCTCCGGGCTGATCGGTCCCTCGGCCTCGGAGGCGAACCGCTGGGAGACCCTCTGGCACTACATGCAGGGCGGGCCGGGCATCTTCAAAGGCGACCTGCATTTCTACAAGATCGACGGCGATATCCGCGACCGCCTGGGCGGCATCGATACCGGCCGATGCCCGGTCCACCTGCTGACCGGCGAGTACGATTACAGCTGCACCCCGCAGGACACGCTGGAAGCCGCCGCCCGCATCCCCGGCGCCCAGGCGACGATCATGTCGGGCATGGGGCACTTCCCGATGAGCGAGGACCCGGAGGGCTTCCTCGTCCACCTGCGGCCGGTCCTGTCCCAGATCCTTGCGGCCGAGGAAGCCCCCCGATGACCAGCCGAGCCGCCGCCGTCTCCGCCTACCCCACCCTGCGGCTGCTGATCGGCGGCGAATGGATCGCCGCGGGTGAGCGCGGCACCGTCCCCGTCGTCGATCCGAGCGACGAGGCCGTCCTCGGCCGGCTGCCCGTGGCCCGGGAGGACGATCTCGACCGGGCGATCCAGGCCGCGGCGGACGCCTTCCCCGGTTGGCGCGACACGCCAGCCCTGGCCCGTGGGCGCATCCTGCGCGGGGCGGCCGAGCGGCTGCGCGGGCGCAGAGCCGCCGTCGCGGCGCTGATCGCCCTGGAACTCGGGAAGCCCCTGGCGCAGGCCGAGGCGGAGGTCGAGGTGGCCTGCGAGATGTTCGAGTGGGCGGCGGAGGAGGGCCGGCGCCTCTACGGCCGGGACATCCCGGCGCGGTCCCGCGGCCTGCGCATGGTCGCCTTCGCCGAGCCGGTGGGCCCGGTCGGAGCGGTGGCCGGCTGGAACGCCCCTGCCGTTACCCCTGCCCGCAAGATCTCGGGGGCGCTCGGCGCCGGTTGCACCCTTGTCCTCAAAGCGTCGGAGGCGACGCCCGCCACGGCGCTCGCCATCGCCGAGATCCTGATCGAGGCCGGGTTGCCGCCGGGCGTCCTCAACCTCGTGTTCGGCGATCCGCCCGCCATCGGCCGCCGCCTCGCGACCGATCCCCGCCTGAGGCTTCTCAGCTTCACCGGGGGGACGGCGGTCGGCAAGGAGCTGATGGCGCTCTGCGCGGGCACGATGAAGCGCATGGTGATGGAACTCGGCGGCCACGCCCCCGTCCTCGTCATGGCCGACACGGATGTCGAGGCGGTGGCCGCCAGCGCCGTCACCGCGAAGTTCCGGAACGCCGGGCAGGTCTGCATCGCGCCCACCCGCTTCCTCGTGGAGACCTCGGCCTACGACCGGTTCGCCGGCGCGTTCCAGGCGGCCACCGAAACCATCGTCGTCGGCGATCCCTTCGACGCCGGCACGCAGATGGGCCCGCTCCAGAACGCCCGCCGCCGCACCGCGATCCGCGCGCTCGTGGAGGATGCCCGCGCCCACGGCACGGTTGCGGAGGGCGCCGCCCCGGCCGGCCCCGGCTTCTGGCAGGCGCCGGCCGTGCTCACCGGACTCGCCCCCGCCGCCCGCGCCCGCCATGAGGAGCCGTTCGGCCCCGTGGCGCTGATCGAGCCCGTCGCGGATCTGGAAGCCGCCATCACCGAGGCGAACCGGCTGAGCTTCGGGCTGGCGGCCTACGCCTTCACCGGCAGCCTGTACACGGCCGAGCGCCTGAGCCGCGCGGTCCAATCCGGCACCCTGGCCATCAACCACTGGGCGGCCTCCTTCCCCGAGACGCCGTTCGGCGGCCTCAAGGATTCCGGGTTCGGCGCCGAAGGCGGCACGGAGGGCCTGCTGGCCTTCACCCAGCAACGCTTCGTCTCCGTCGCGGCGTGACGGGGCGGCGCTGACCATCACCCGCGAGGGCGCCGTCCTGCCCGTCCGCATCCGAGGATCCCGGACGTTGGAGCCGAGGAGCCGAACACCCGGATTTCGCTCCAGGCTATTCAGGCGATGCTAAGCATCATGCGATGTGACCGATGTCACATCCAATATCGGCGGCCGAGCTTTAAGCTTTGGTTCGATACAGTGCGCTGTATCGCATGAAGGCTGTCCATGCCGCTATCCTATTCCGCACGCCTGCGGCGCGATCTCCGTGACTGGCAGGAACGCGGCCTGATCCAACCGGAGCAGGCCGAGCGCATCGTCGCCCACGCCCTCGCGCCCCGCGGCCTTCTGCGCCTTCAGACCGCCCTGGCGCTCTGCATCCTGCTGCTGATAGCGCCCTCCATCATCGCGTTCGTCGCCGCGAACTGGTCCGCCATGCCACCCCTTGCGCGGATCGCCGTGCTCGTCCTCGCCGATGCCCTGGCGGTGGCCGGCTGCTACCTCGCGGCCCGCCGCCACAGCCGCGACCGAGCCAGCGCATCGCGCAGGCTCGTGGACGGGTTGGCGACCCTGTCCCTCGCCATCGCGACGGCCACCCTCGCGCTGGTCGGCCAGACCTTCCACGTGGCCGCAGATCCCCGGGGCTTCGCCGGCACCGTCGCCGTCCTCGGTCTGGCGACGGCGCTCGTGACGCGCTCGGGCGGAGCGACCGTCATCGCCTGCATCGCCCTCATCGCGGCGGATGTCGGCTTCGGCGGTCTCGGTTCCGCCCTCGTGCGGGGCGAGGCTGGCTCCGGATCGGCGATGTGGTTCTGGGCGGTCGGCCCGGCATTGTTCCTCGCGAGCCTGTCCGGCCGGCTGCCGGCCCGGGAGTTCACGCTGCTCCTGCTCCTGATCGTGCTCACCAACCATCTCGGAGGCGCGCCGGCGGGCCTGACGTTCCTGCTGCCGCCGGATCGCATCCTGACCGTCGCTGCGCTCGCCCTCGCCCTGGGCCATGTCCTGTCCCGCTTCTCGCTTCAGGGCGGATGGCGGTCGCACCTTCAAGACGGCGCCCAGGCCCTCGGCCGCGCGGCGGTCGGCCTCAGCCTGATCGGCATCGTCATGGTGTCGGTGCGGACGCTCGGCTTCGGCGGCGCGCGCCCGACCGTCACGGTGGCCCTGGCCTTCGCGGCGATCGCGCTCGCCGCCTTCGTCCTGGCCCGCTTCCGATCCCCTCCGCAGACGACGGCCCTCACGAGCGATCTCCTCGTTCTTGCCGCAGCCGCCCTGGCTCTCCTGGTGTGGCTGATCGCCGGCTCGAGCCGGGAGCCCTCGACCTTCTGGACCGTGTGGGGCGGCATCGTGCCGGCCCTGACCCTCGTCGTGGCCGGCGACCTCGAGGACAGGCGCGAACTGTACGGCTGGGGCTTGGCGCTGACGGCCGGCCTCACGCTCGGCATGCTCGCCGCCTCCAGCAATCTCATCGCCTTCTCGGGCAACCTGCTGCTCTGCGCGCTCCTCGTGACGCTCGCACTGGCGGCCTGCCGCAGGGCTGCCCGCCACATCGCCGGGGGAGCCGCATGAGACGTCTCGGTCTGGCCGTCGCCTTCGCCGGCCTGCTGGCGATCCAGGTGGCGCCGTCGCTGCACGTGGCGTGGCAGCAAACGCAGCGGCTGAATGGCGGGCGCCCTGTCCGCCTCGCCGTCGAGACGCGGGATCCCCGCGACTTGCTGCGGGGCGAGTACAGCTTCCTCGCCTACGAGATCGGACGCCTCCAGGGTTTGGGCGCAGGGACAAAGCCAAGCGGCTGCGATCTCGAGACCCGCGAGAGCTGCCGTCTCGAGCCGGGCCGCGTCGTCTATCTCCGCCTCTCCGCCGATGCCCAAGGCATACACCGGGCGGAAGAGGTGCTGTTCGAGCCTCCGGACGACGGCGCCCTGTTTATCCGGGGCCGCCTGGGCTCGGCCACGGTCGTCCGCCAGGGCGCTCCGCTCGCCAGCCGGACGCGCACGGGTCGCATCGATGGCCAGCCGTCGGAGCCCGCCTCCTGCCAGCGCCCGGCCTGCCTGACCGGCACCGTGAGCTACGGCATCGAGCAGTGGTACGGGCCGCAGGGCGTCCCGGCCAAGCTCGACCGGACGGCGCGCAAGGACGTTCTCGTCGAGGTGCGCGTGGCCGCGGACGGACAGGCGGCGATCGACGGCATCACGGTGGCGGGCGACACGCTCGCCAGGACCGCACGCCTCTGGTGAGGATCCGCCGGTCCGCTCGCCTCAGCGCGCAACTTGCAAGCCGAGGAACGCGCCGACCTCCTCCGTGAAGGCTTCAGGGATCTGAAGCTGAGGAACGTGGGCGCAGTCCGGCAACATCACGAACCTGGCATCCGGCAGCCCGGCGGCGAGTTCGCGCGCCATGGCAGGCGGGGTTGCCTCGTCATGCTCGCCGACCAGCACCAGGACGGGGACGCGCACCTCGGACAGCCGTCCGCGCAGGTCGAGGCCGGCGAGCGCCGCGCAGGCGTCCTGGAACACCGCGAGATCGGTGCGCAGGAAGGCGGCGCGCCGCTCTGCCATCAGGTCCGGATGCGCGGCCTGGAAGGCGGGCGCGAACAGGCGTCGCATCGCCGTGTCGGCGATGGCCGCCAGACCCTTCTCGCCGGCGGCCCGCGCCATGCCGCGGAAGGCCTCACGCCCCGGCTCGGGGAAGCAGGCGCCGCAATCCGCGAGGACGAGGCGGTCGAATAGGCCCGGGTGGCGCAGGGCGCAGAGCAGCAGCACGAAGCCGCCGTACCCGTTGCCGAGGCCGACCGTCGGCTGCCCGTCCGCCGCTTCGCGCACGGCCTGCGCCACGCGGTCGGCGACGGCCTCGAGCCCGCCCGGCGCCGGCGCGGAGCCGCCGAAGCCGGGCAGGTCGGGAATGAGGATCCGGAAATCCCGGCCGAGCGCGGGCGCGACGCGGTCGAAGCTCGTCGCGTCGGCGAGCAGCGAATGCAGCAGCACCAGGGGCGGCCCCTCGCCGGACGCCGTCACCGCCACCTGTCCGTTCGCGACCATCGACTGCATCCAGACCCCCTTCTTGCCGGTTCGATCGGCGGCTTCAAACCGCCGACGCATTCGATCAAGCGGCATAAACTCGGTTGACGTGATATTTCACGAATGGCAGCATGGATCAACTGAAAGGCGATCTGTGCTGCTCCGAGACAACATCTACGCGGCGATCCGCGCCGACATCCTGGCCTGCACGCTGCGGCCGGGCGCGGAGATCCGCGAGCAGGAACTGGCCCAGCGCTATGCCGTGAGCCGCCAGCCGGTCCGCGAGGCGTTGCTGCGCCTGGAGCGCGAGCGACTCGTGACGGTTCACGCACGCCAGGGATATCAGATCAACGCGATTTCCGTCTCCGACGCGCGCGATCTGCTCCGCATGCGCCTCGCGCTGGAGCCGGCCTGCGCGGCCGAGGCGGCGGCCGACGCGCCTCAGGCCGTCCTCGACGCCCTCGACGCCTTCCGCACGGTCGCCGAGGGGGCCGACTTCATCGCCGAGAACCGCGCCTTCCACATCGCCCTGGCCGAGGCCTCTGGGAACCGGCGCATGGCCGCCACCGTGCGCGACCTCGTCGAGCAGGCCGACCGGCTCGTCCGGGTCAGCCTCGACGGCATCCGCGGGCGCGATCCGGCGCAGCTCGTGGACGAGCACGCCGCCATCATCGACGCCGTGCAGCGTCGCGATGGGCGGGGCGCGCGGCGCCTCGTGCGCGCGCACGTCGCCCAGGCCGAGCGCCGCATCCTGACCGCGCTGGAGCGCAGCGCGGTCATCCTCTGAACCAGCGCCGGCGGGGCCCGCGGGCCGGCCGCGCGGCGCGACGCGAGACGGGAGAGACGCCATGAACATGCGCGAGCCGGCACCGGCGATCGAGACCCGGGGCAACTTCATCGACGGGCGCGAGGTCGAGGCCGGGGACGGCACGCTGATCGACGTGCGCAACCCGGCCACGGGCGCGGTCATCGCCCGCATCCCGAACTCGGGGCCGCCCGATGTCGACCGGGCGATGCGCTCGGCCCGCGCCGCCTTCGAGGGCAAGGACTGGGGCGGCATGGACATCCGGGCCCGCGCGCGCCTGGTGAACCGGCTCGCGGACGCCTTCGAGGCCAACCTCGACACGCTCTACCGGCTGGAGACCACCAACAACGGCCGGCCGGTCAACGAGACCCGGGCGCAGCTGTCGCGGCTGCCGGACTTCTTCCGCTACTTCGCGGGCGTGGCGCTGGCGCGGCGGGACGACGTGATCCCGGTCGAGGGCAACTACCTCAACTACACCCGCCGCACGCCGATCGGCGTGGTGGCGAACTGCACCCCGTTCAACCACCCGCTGATGATCCTGTGCAAGTCCCTGGCGGTGGTGCTCGCCACCGGCTGCACGACGGTCGTCAAGCCGTCCGAGTACACCCCGCTGACCACCCTGAAGCTCGCGCAGATCTTCACCGAGGCCGGCCTGCCGCCGGGTGTGTTCAACATCGTGCTGGGGCTCGGCGCCTCCACCGGCAAGGCGCTCGCCGAGCACCCTGACATCAACAAGCTCGTGCTCACCGGCGGCACCGAGGCCGGCCGGATCGCCGGCTCGGCCGCCGCGAAGGTCTTCGCCCACCAGACCATGGAGCTCGGTGGCAAGACCCCCGTGATGGTGTTCGACGATTTCGATGTCGAGCGGGCGGTGAACTACGCCGCCTTCGGCGCCTTCATCGGCGCCGGCCAGACCTGCGTGTGCGGCAGCCGCCACCTCGTCCAGGCCTCGATCTACGACGAGTTCGTGGAGCGGCTCGCCGCCAAGACCGCCGCGATCCGCCTCGGCGACCCCTTCGACCCGGCGACCCAGCTCGGGCCGGTGATCTCCGAGCGCCAGCGCGACCGTGTGCTGGCCTACGCCGGATACGGCCGCGACCAAGGCGCCCGCGCGGTCGCGGGCGGGCAGGCGGCCCGGGTGCCGGGCTTCGAGGGCGGCTACTTCGTGGAGCCCACGGTGTTCGCCGACGTCACCGCCGACATGCGCATCTTCCAGGAGGAGGTGTTCGGGCCCTTCACCAGCGTCACCCGCTTCGAGGACGAGGCCGACGCGCTCCGGCTCGCCAACGACTCGCCCTTCGGCCTCGCGGCGGCGGTCCGCACCCGCGACGTCGCCCGCGCCCACCGGGTGGCCCACGCGGTCAAGGCCGGCATCGTCTGGATCAACGACCATCACCGCCTCGACCCGGCCTCGCCCTGGGGCGGCGTGGGTGACAGCGGGCTCGGCCGCGAGTGCGGCATCGAGAGCTTCAACGACCATTTCGACGTGAAGAGCATCATGGTCGCCACCGGCGACGGGCCCTTCGACTGGTACCGCGACACGGCCGGCCAGCGCCGCCTGAACTGACGATCCGACGGCGTGGGGGGAGGACACGTCCGCGCCAGACGGACACCCCTTCCGCGCCGGTTCCGCATTCCGGAGGGAAACGCCCCATGTCCGAACCCGTGAGCCCGGCGGTCAACGCCGGAGGCCGCCTCGACCGCCTGCCGATCGGCCCGTTCCACCGCCGCATCATGTGGCTGATCGGGATCGGCATGTTCTTCGACGGCTTCGACATCTACATCGCCGCCACCGTGCTGGGCTCGACGCTGAAGAGCGGCTTCTCGACCCTGCCGCAGAACGCGTGGTTCGTCTCGGCGACCTTCGTGGGCATGATGGCCGGCTCGTTCCTCACGGGCTTCTTCGGCGACCGCTACGGCCGGCGCTTCACCTATCAGGCCAACCTCCTGGTCTTCGGCCTCGCCGCCATCGGCGCCGCCTTCGCGCCGAACATGACGGTCCTGATCATCCTGCGCTTCATCATGGGCGTCGGCCTCGGGGCGGAGAACGTGGTCGGCTACTCGACCATGACCGAGTTCGTCCCGGCCCGGGCGCGGGGGCGCTTCCTCGGCCTGATGGCGGTGTTCGTGGTGACGGGCCTGCCGGCGGCCTCGCTCGTCGGATACCTCGTGATCCCGGTCTTCGGCTGGCGGGCGATGTTCGCGCTGGGCGGCCTGGGGGCCTTGGCCGTCTGGTACGCCCGCAAGAGCCTGCCTGAGTCGCCGCGCTGGCTCGAGGCCGTGGGCCGCCACGCCGAGGCCGAGGCGCTGATGCGCACCATCGAGGCGGAGGCCGCCCGCGGTGCGCCCCTGCCACCGGCCGCCGCGCTGGCGCCGGTGCCGCAGCTCGGTCTCGCCGCCCTGTTCCGGCCGCCGCTGCTGTCGCGGCTTCTGCTGGGCTGCCTGTGCCTCGTGGTGATCAACACGCTGCTCTACGGCTTCGTGACGTGGCTGCCGACCTTCTTCATCCGGCAGGGCCTCTCGGTGGCGACCTCCTTCGGCTACGCGCTGCTGATGGGCCTCGGAGCGCCGGTGGGGAGCGCCATCGGCGCGCTGACCGCCGACCGCTGGGGCCGGAAGCCGACGATCATCGGCGCCTCGGCGGCCGCCATCCTGTTCGGCATCCTCTACCCGATGACGTCGGATCCGGTCCTGCTGCCGCTCGTCGGCTTCGGCCTGACGGTGCCGATCTACGTGCTGGTGGCGCTGCTCTTCGGGATCTACATCCCCGAGTTGTTCCCCACCGAGGTGCGGCTGCGGGCGTCGGGCCTGTGCAACACGGTCGGGCGCGGGGCGACGATCGTGACGCCCTTCCTGGTCGTGAGCTTGTTCGAGGCCTACGGCATCGCGGGCGTGACCGGCCTGATGATCGGGCTCCTGGCCATTCAGATCGTGGCGGTCGCCGTGTTCGGCGTCGAGCCGCGCCGCCAGAGCCTGGAGAGCCTGGAGCCCGGCCTCGCGCCGGCCGAGGACGGCGCGGGTTCCGGGGCACGCAGCGCGGTGCCGCGCCCGATCGCCTGAGCGCCGCACGGGCTTTTGCCGTTCCGGCGCCGCGCGGCGCTCCGGAACGGTGGCGGGGTTCGGCCCGCGGGACGCATCAACACGTTCGAAGGCGAGACTTCCGATGCGCACACCACACCGCAGGCCTCTGGGCTGGGTCCTGGCCGCCGCCCTGTTGGTCGCCGGCCTGTCGCCCTCCGCGGCGCACGGACCGAACGACCCGCCGCATCGGCTGGAGCCGCTCGGCGACCTGCCCCTGGAGAGCGGCGAGACCATCCGGGACTTCGCGATCTCCTACGTCACCCACGGGACGCTGAACGCCGACAAGTCCAACGCGATCTTGATGACGACGGCGATTGGCGGCAACCATCACCGGATCGACTTCCTCATCGGTCCCGGCAAGGGCCTCGACACCGACAAGTACTTCGTCATCGCCACCGACGCGATCGGCAACGGCCTGTCCACGAGCCCGAGCAACAGCGCGAGCCAGCACGGCACCGCCTTCCCACACTTCACCATCCGCGACATGGTGGAGAGCCAGAAGCGGCTCCTCGACCGCCTCGGGATCACCCATCTGGTGGCGGTGGCGGGCGCCTCGATGGGCGGCATGCAGGCTTTGCAATGGGGCGTGAGCCACCCGGGCTTCATGGACGCCCTGGTGGCGCTCACCCCGATGGCGCGCACCGCCCCGTGGTCGATCGCCGTCAACGAGGCGACCCGCAAGGCGCTGATGCTCGACCCCGCCTTCAAGGACGGCGCCTACGACCGGCAGCCCGAGCAGGGCTGGCGGCTCCGCGCCGACATCCTGCAGGTGCTGGCCGCCCGGACGCCGGAGGCCCTGCGCCGCATCGCTCCGCAGCCTCTCGAGATCCTGCCCTGGATGCGCGCCCAGGAGGAGGCGGTGCTGAAGGCCGGCTTCGACGCCAACGACTGGATCGCCCAGACCTGGGCCTACGACCGCCACGATATCGGCCAGACCCCCGGCTTCGGCGGCGATGTCCGGAAGGCGCTCGCCGCGATCCGGGCCCGCACGCTGATCCTCACCGGCGGCAACCTCGACCTGTACAATCCGGTCGAGGAGGCGCGCGAGGCCGGCGCCTTCATCCCGCAGGCGAGCGTCGTCGCCGTGCCGTCCGTGCAGGGCCACACCACGGCCACGGCGACCAAGGCCGCGGACGTGGAGTTTATGAACCGGACGGTCCGGGATTTCCTGGACGCGGGCGCGCCGCGCGCCCGCTGAGACAGCGAGGGATCAGGCGATGATCGGACAGACGGCGATCGCGCTCGGCGCGGCTCTGGCGGCGCTCGCCGCCGGGCCTGCGGCTGCGCAGCAGCAGGCCGCGCCGCTGCAGGTTCCGGCCAAGTCCGTGCCGGTGCCCGCCGATGTCAGCCCGCAGATGGGCAAGATCATCGGCATGCCGCTGCGGACGAACTGGGACATCCACCCGAAGGACGGCGCGGCCTGGAAGCCCGTCGCCGAGGCCGGTGCCGAGGCGCTCCGGAAGCTCGTCCCCGGCATGATCGAGCGCCTGCACGTCAAGGTCGAGCGCACGACGATCGACGGGGTGCGGGCCTTCATCGTGACCCCCGAGGTCGTCCCGCCGGAGAACCGCGACCGGGTCCTCGTCCACGTCCACGGCGGCTGCTACGTGCTCAACCCCGGCGAGGCCGGCCTGCCGGAGGCGCTGTTCATGGCCGGGTTCGGCCATTTCAAGGTGGTCTCGGTCGACTACCGCATGCCGCCGGAGGCCGTCTATCCGGCCGCCCACGACGACGCCATGACGGTCTGGAAGGCCGTGACGCGGACGACGGACCCGCGCAAGACCGCGATCTTCGGCACCTCGGCCGGCGGCGCACTGACCCTCGCCCTGGTGCTGCGGGCGAAGCGGGAGGGGCTGCCGCTCCCCGCCGCCATCGCACCCGGCACGCCGATGTCGGACACCACCAAGGTCGGCGACAGCTTCGTGACGAACGCCATGCTCGACAACGTGCTCGTCTCGCCGGACGGCTTCTGCGACGACGGCGCCAAGGTCTATGCGGACGGTCACGACCTCAAGGACCCGATGCTCTCGCCCGTCTACGGCGACTTCAAGGGCTTTCCACCCGCCATCCTGACCACCGGTACCCGCGATCTGCTGCTCTCGAACACCGTGCGCGTGCATCGCAAGCTGCGCGAGGCCGGCGTGGAGGCCTTCCTTCAGGTTGGGGAAGGGCAGTCCCACGCCCAGTATATCCGGGACGACACCGCGCCGGAGACGCGGGCGGTGTTCGAAGAGATCGCGCACTTCTTCGACAAGCATCTGGACCGCTAGGGCACCATCCGAGCGTGATGAAACGGCTGGCGAGGTGAAGGGTTGGTCGGCGAAGGAGAGCGCCAGTCGGTGGTGTGAGCGCTTCGCCCGTGAGGGCCACGTCGCGTCCAACCCGATGGGCGGCGATCAGCGCTCGCACCGGACGGATCAAGGTGCAGGCCGCTCTGATCGTCTCCCTCTACGAGGCGCAGCCCGGCATCGACCTGCCACGAACTCCGTGCGGCTCTGGCCGAGCATGGCATCTGCGTGGCCCAGAGTAGCCTCTCGCGCTCCTTCAGGCGCCACGGCATTTCGCGAAACAAAGTACGGGCCACGCGGCCGAGCAGGACCGGGAGGACGTGAGAGCTGCGCGCGATCCGGGTCGAGGGCGAACCCGCCCTCGACCCGGATCGCCTCGTGTTCATCAACGAGACCGCAGCCAACGCCGCCATGGCCCGACTACGGAAACAACCGCTGCTGCCGAGGTCGCCGATCCTGAGCGTGACGAGATCGCAACCTCGCAGCTTACTATCAATGGCAAGGTCGAGCATCGCCCGATCGCGCATGCCCTGTTCGCGGTCGAGCCAAAACCGGATGGCCCAGACCTGCTGAGTCTTGAGGGGGCGCTTAGCGCCGAGCTTGCGGCCCGCGTTCCAGGCCAGCCGTCCTTTCGTGGCGGATCATCTGCAGCGTGTCCCATTGTCTGTCTCCTCGCCGGCTCATGCCGACAAGGCGAGGAGACACCCGAACCGATGCTCCGGAGATGGGTGGCATAAGCAGACGTTCCGCAGGCGACTTATGCCAGCCGCCTGGCGCGACGAGAGTGCTCCTTCAAAGCAGCCGCTCGTCAGGTGTCCGGCAACTTCGGCTCGTGATCAACGCGCTTCGCGGCTACGTTCGCTCTGGGGTGTCGGCTGCCGAGATGCGGATGGGCTGAGGAGTTACCCGAGGCGAACTTTAGTCCAGGGCTCACGAGGGGAATCAGGACCTTCCGAGTGGGAAAGCATTTAATGCCGTGGCGCGGCCAAAAGCGCTGCTGCACGTTCCCGGCCTGTCATCGTCACAAAACAGCAGTCATCGTATTCGCATAGAGGAGCCCGCATGAGGTTGTGAATTTAGCGGAGTGCGACGCAAGCGTCGCTAGGCGCACGGCTCGTGTCGCGCGAGAGCGACTATAGACGCTCGATGCACGCGATAGGTGTATTCGTGAAATACGAAACCCGAGCATCCGCTGGAAATGTCTCAGCCCATTTGGCAATTCTGCCGGGCTGCGCGTGTCAACCAAATACCGCACCTTATGATTGGACAGTCGCTCAACTACGGCTTGATGAAGTATATATCGAGCATCTGAATGCTGTTGGGCCTTTCCAAGGGAAATGAATTTCTGGAGAAGAGCAAATTCCCCGTCAGTCGGTGTAATGGCAACCGTTAGTGGCTCACCATTATCGTCGAATGCTGCGGTCCACAAACCAAATCCTACCAGTGCGACGCAATCCGCGCGATCATTCCGGTGAAATTGACTGCAATTATTTCTTTCTGCCCGATTAACTAACTCAGACAGATATTTCTGCTGCTTTAAATCAGTAACCTCTCGACATGTGACGCCTGATTTCAATGCAGAACGCACTTTTCTGCGAAGTGTTTGCTTGCTTGAGCCCAAGCTATATTCGGATGAGATCGGAGGTATCGACAGGACGCAGGCTCCTGTTTTGCCCAAGCGAAATAATTTTGCCAAGCAAATCCGCTCTAAGGATTCTCTGATGGCAATCCCTTCAGGGCCGTCACTCAAGGAGGCTTGTAGGGGCGGAAGTCTATACATGCATCTTACGGCCTGCAGGGTCAGCCTTAGATGCGCTGCAAGGTAGAATGGAATTTTTAGATTGGATTTATTGGCGCTTTCCCAAAAATCGGAGAGCCATTTCTCGCAAAACTCAACCGTCATCATTCTTCACGCCGTCGCTCACGGATTCGTGATATGAGTCGCCGAGATGATGTCCATTGTCAATCGTGTTGCGTATTTGCTACTGCGTCACGCGCCGCTTAGGGTAGACTAAAGCAGCCTCATTGCCAATGATCATAACTAATACTGCTAAGGCGATTATTAGATATTTTTTTTAAATATTTTGATACTGATGTTATCGATTTATGTAAATTTGCAGCATATGTCGTCGACATCATCTTGAATGGACCGAACCGCATCGCTTGCGTTGCTGTGTGGAGAATAATGACCGGATGAATTTGTCTTCACTGGGAATGAATCTCCAAGAGGTCCTTTTGTCGCTTGGCGTGGTGGAAAATCGATTGGGTAAGCGCTGATGCGTCGATAGCGCGTGCCCCCTGGGAGCCGATCTGCGCAATCCCATAACCTTCGCGCTGTCCGTCCGCCACGCCCTTGAGGCTGGCGACATCGGCGGATTGCACGCTGGCCAGACCGAATTCGCTCGATACTGCTTCGGGTCGAGACTGGCCGCGGAGACCGGATGCCTGCTTCGAGCCATTCGCGGAACTACCTTGGCCTTGCGATGGGTCGCCGGTAGTGTCCCCTGGCGTGGTGTAGCTCGCTGAGAGGCACCACGATCACCGGCTTGGGCCGGGAGGATCAGGCTGCCAGGGTGGGCAGGCTGACGAGAGGATCATCGCCGATTAGGGCGATGCTTTCCAGAGTGATTAACGGGCTCGCTGAACGGCCCATTCGTCGTCCTGTTCCAGCAGGATTGCGCCCACAAGGCGGGTGATGGCCGCCTCATTGGGGAAGATGCCGACGACCTCGGTCCGGCGCTTAATCTCGTTGTTCAGGCGCTCCAGCGGGTTCGTGCTGTGGAGCTTGACCCGGTGTGTGGCCGGGAAGCCCATGTAGGCCAGCACGTCCGGCTCGGCCTCGTCCATCAGCGCTTCGAGCTTGGGGACCTTGGGCCGGAGTTGATCGGCGACGCGCCGCCACTGGAGCCGGGCCGCCTCGGCGTCATCCTGGGCGAACGCCGTGGCGATGAAGGCGGAGACGACACGCCGCCCGCCGCGCCCGGCATGGGCGAGCACGTTGCGCATGAAGTGGACACGGCAGCGCTGCCAAGTCGCGTTCATGACCTTGGCCACTGACGCCTTGATGCCCTCGTGCGTGTCCGAGATGACCAGCTTCACGCCGCGCAGCCCCCGGTGAGCGAGCTTGAGGAGAAAGTCCGTCCAGAACGTCTCGGCTTCGGAGGGGCCGACATCCATGCCGAGCACCTCGCGACGGCCGTCGCCGTTGACGCCCACCGCCACGATCACAGCGACAGAGACGATGCGGCCGTTGACCTTGCCCCCTGTTTGCCCTCGTTCATAACCAGAGTCCGTTCTGGTTCTGGTCCTGTCGGGACCGGGCTGCAAACGCGTTTGGGGTGAGCCCGCCGAGGCTCGTGTGCGGGCGGCAGGTGTTGCAGTCGACCCGCCACGCCTCGATGATGGTCCGGGCCGCTGACAGGCTCCGGAAGAGATGCTCGTTCAGGCACTCGTCGCGCAAGCGCCCGTTCAAGCTTTCGACAAAACCGTTCTGCTGCGGCTTGCCGGGGGCGATGTCGTGCCACTCGACCGCATTGCTCCTCCTGCCAGCGCAGGATGGCATGCGAGGTCAGCTCGGTGCCGTTGTCCGAGACGATCATCAGCGGCTTGCCTCGGCCCTGGATGATCCGGTCGAGTTCGCGCGCGACCCGCTGTCCAGACAGCGACGTGTCGACCACCAGGGCCAGACACTCCCGCGTGCAGTCATCGACCACGACGAGGATGCGGAAGCGGCGCCCGTCGTCGAGCGTGTCGGAGACGAAGTCGAGGCTCCAGCGCTGGTTCGGCTCCTGCGGCACCGCGGCCGGCGCTCGCGTGCCCAGTGCTCGCTTGCGACCCCCGCGCTTGCGCACCGACAGCCGTTCCTCTCGGTAGAGCCGGAAGAGCTTCTTGTGGTTGAGCGTGAGGCCCTCCCGCCGCAGCAGAATGAGCAGGCGTCGGTAGCCGAACCGGCGGCGCTCGCCGGCCAGGCCGCGCAGGCGTACCCGCACGGCCGCGTCGTCGTCACGGGTCGAGGCGTAGCGGTACGTCTTCGGCTCCAGGCCGATCAGCCTGCAGGCGCGACGCTGCGAATAGCCCTTCTCCTCGATGGCCCAGCTCACGGCTATTCTCCGTGCGCCGGGCGTCAGAAGTTTTCTCCCAGCGCCTCACGCAGCGTCGCTACGTCGAGCATCGCCTCGGCCAGCAGCTTCTTGAGCTTGCGGTTCTCTTCGTCGAGCGCCTTGAGGCGGCGCGCGTCCGAGACCTCCATGCCGCCGAAGCGCGAACG
>NZ_JBKFBO010000068.1:0-51199 GCF_053346215.1 Methylobacterium sp. A49B | reverse complement strand
GTGCCGGTATCGTTCGGCCAGGGCCATGAGGGCCTGGGCGAGTTCGGTGAGGTTGGCGGAGGCCGCCTCCACCTGCCGCGTGCCGGCCGCGGTCTGCTGGCTGGCCTGCCGGATGTTCTGCAGCGCCCCCATCACCTGCTCGATCCCGAGTTGCTGCTGGTTCGTCGAGGCCACGATCTGCTGGAACGTCTGCACGTTCTCCTCCACCCGCGCGGTGATCTCCTCGATCGTGCGCTGCGTCGTGTCCGAGCGCGTCTTGCCCGCCGCCGCCCGCTTCACCGCCTCCTCCGTCAGCATCACCGACGTGTTGATGCCCCGCTGGATCTCGCCCAGCAGACCCCGCACCTGGCCGGTGGCCGCCTTCGCCTGATCGGCCAGAAGCTTCATCTCGGAGGCCACGACCGCAAAGCTCAGGCCGCTCTCGCCGGCCGCCGCCGCCTCGATGGCCGCGTTCAGCGCCAGCAGGTGCGTGCGCTCCGAGATGTCGTTGACCGTCCCGATGATGTCGCCGATCGTCTGGGTCTTCTCCGACAGGCTGACGATGTTGCCGGCCACCGCCTCCGCCTGCTCGCGGATCGCCTCCATCGCCTTGGCCGTGTCGGAGACCGCCCGCAGGCCCTGGCGCGAGGTCTGGGCGGTCGCCTGGGCGGTGGCGATCACCTCGGTGGCGCGCTTCGAGATCTGCGCGCCCGAGTGCGTGATCTCGTCGACCGTGGCCGCCGTCTCCTGCACGGCCGCGAACTGCTGCTCGACCGAGGCCGCCTGCTCCTGCGCCGAGGCGCGGATCTCGGCCGCCGCCGCGTTCAGGTCGGCCGTCGCCGCCCGGTTGGTCCGCGCAAGGTCCGACAGCCCGGACACCATCGCGTTCAAGGTCCCCGCAAGACGGCCGACCTCGTCCTGCCGCCGGGCTTCGAGCTGTCCCGACAGGTCGCCGTCGCCGACCCGCTCCACGAAGCGCATGACGGTCTCCAGGGGCCGCACCACCGCGCGGCTGATCAGCCACGTGACGAGGAGCGCGAGCAGCACCGAGGCCGCCAGCGTCAGGTAGATCGAGAGGCGGGAGCGCTCGTAGACCGCCTGCGCGGCGCGCTGGCCGACCGCCATGCCGCCGTCGAGCAGCGTCCTGAGCGTCTTGATCCCGCCCAGGAACGGCGCCTGAAGGCGGGTGATATCGTCGTTGCGGGATTCCACCGCGGCCGCGTCCTGCTTGGCGATCGCGGCGAACTGGGCCTCGCCCAGGGTCCGGACCTCGCGGAACGCGCTCTGCACGTCGGCCGCCGCCGCGGCGACCCGGTCCCAGGCGGCGGCGCGCTCCGAGGAGGCCGAGGAGGCCTGATACTCGGAGGCGAGTTGCGCGATGGCGGTGAGGCGGCCCTCGATCCGGTCGGCGGTCTGGCGCCAGGCGGCCAGGATGTCCTCGGAGCGGGCCTGCCGGCCCTGGGCCTGCGTCAGCATCGCGATCACGGCGTTGCGGCGCAGGAGTCCGAGGTCGCGGGCCTCGTTTCCGAGATCGTCGAGCTGGCGCAGCACAGCCATGTCGCGCCGGACGATCGCGTCGGCCGTGTCGCGCACCGCCCCGATCTGCGCCAGCGCGTAGAAGCCCAGCGCCACGATGACCACGGTGACGGCGAAGAAGCCGAGAAGGATGCGTCGTCCGATCGAGAGGGTCACGGTCGGGATGGACTCCGAGTGGGGGCGCCGTCAGGGCAGGGCGCGGCGCAGAAGGCGGGGAAGATCGATCACGACGAAATCCGGACGGCTGTCGCCCGCCGCCCCGGGGGCATAGCCGGAAGCGGCCTCGTTGCCCAACCCGCCGGCGTCCGGGCCGCCCGATGAGGCCGGGGCGGTGCCCGCCGCCCGGGCGATCCCGAGCACGCGGTCGACCGCGAAGGCGAGGGACCGCGCCTGGACCGGGACGGAGGCGGGCGCCTGCGGATGGGCTTGCGCGCCGTGCAGGACGACCAGATGGCCCGCGCCCGCGTCGGGATCGGTCGCGGCATCGGGCCGCCCGAGGGCCCGGGCGAGGCTGAGCACGCCGACGATCCGGCCGGACAGGGCGACGAGTCCGACCAGCGCCGGCACCGCGCCGGGGACGGGCGTGCAGGGCCGCATCGGCAGGACCTGCGCGACCGCGGCCATCGGTACGCCGAAGCGTTCGTCCTTGCAGAGGCAGACGAGATGCTCGACGCCCGCTTCGGACCGCACCGCGGCGTTCCCGCGCCGGGCGAGGGCCGCGGCGCGCTCGGCCCGCAGATCGCGCTCCGGCCGGCCCGGTGGACGGCTCCCCTCTGCTCGCGGCCTCGATTCCATCAGGACCTTCTCCTGTGGGCGTCGCGACCCCGGTCGAGGCCGTCCCGGGCCGCCACCGCGCCGGCGGCGACTTCGGCGGCGGTGGCACCGTCGCTCTCGGGGACGGGCGCGTCCACCGCGAGGGCTTGGCTGAGGACGACCGCGTTGTCGAGGGCGCGGGCCGCCTCGCCCTGGCGTCCCAGGGCAATCAGCAGCAGCCCGAGATGGTAGTGGGCCATCACGAAGCGCCGGTCGAGGTAGAGCGCCGCCCGCAGCGCCCGCTCTGCCTCGGCGTCGCGCCCGAGCGAGCGGGCGAGGAGTCCCTCGTACAGCCGCAGCACCGGGTCGGTTGGATCCCCGTCGACGGCCGCGCGCAGGGCGCGCCAAGCCGCGCCGGTCTCGCCGGCATCGGCGAGGGCGCGGATCCGGTCGACGGTCCCGGGCTCCTCCATGCCGTCGCGGACAGCCGCGGCCTCCGCCGCCTCGCCGGTGTCGGGCGTCGCGAGCGGGAGGAGGGCCGGTGACGCATCCCCGACATGATCGGGCTTCGCCGCCGGGGAGGCGGGCGGCGCCGTCGGTGCCGTAACCGCCGCGGGGGGCGGGAGCGGCGAGGGCAGGGCTTGCGAAGGCGGCGCCTCCGCGAGACGGCGATAGGCGACGGTCCCAGGAAGGCTGACCGCATCGAGGAAGCTCGCGAAGGCGGGGCTCGGCTCGGCGTGGCCGAGGAGCAGCCAGCCGTCCGGCCGCAATCGGTGACTGAGGCCGCGCACGACGGCGGTGACCGTCCGGGCCTCGAAGTAGATGAGCACGTTGCGGCACAGGATCAGGTCGAAAGCCAGATCCGGTCCCGCGGTCGACGGCCCCGGCTCCGCGAGCGTCAGGAGGTTGCCGCGCTCAAACCGCACCAGCGCGCGGTATTCCGGGCGCAGGGCGTAGCCGCCCTCGCGCCGGATCCCGGGGGCGGGCGGCAGGCGGGTGAAGTAGCGCAGCCGCTCCTCCGGCGGCATGGTGCGCAGGGCCCAGCGGCCGTACTCGGCGGCACGGGCGGTGGCCAGGGCCTCGGTGCTGATGTCGGTGCCGAGGATCGTGACCCGCCAGTCGGGCAGGGCGTCCCCGAGAATCTCCCGCACGAGGATCGCCAGAGAGTAGGGCTCGGCACCCGTCGAGCAGCCGGCGCTCCAGATCCGGAGGGTGCGCTCGGAGTCCCGGGCCGCGACCAGCGCAGGCAAAATCGTCCCGCGCAGGGCCTCGAACTGCTCGGCGTAGCGGAAGAAGAACGTCTCGCCGACGGTGATCTCGGCCTCCAGGCGCGCCCATTCGGCCTCGCCCGCGTCGCCGTCCGACAAAAGGGCGGCGTAGGCGGCGCAATCGGGGATGGCGGCGGCACGGAAGCGGCGATGCAGACGCTCGATCAGCAATTCGTCCTTGTCGGCGTAGTAATGATGGCCGGTGCGCGCGATGATCCGCGCCTTCAGGGCGGCGTAGGCGGGGTCGGCACCCGGATCGGGGCGGGGACTGCGCAGGCGCGCCATCGCGTGCTCAGACAGGTCCGGGCAACGCGGCGAGCCGCTCGGCGGCGGCCCGCGCCAGCGCCTCGACCCGCGCCGTCTCCTGCGCCGTCAGGAGGCGTTCCGGCGCCAGCGCGTGGACGAGGCGGTCGCCGAGGACAAGTTCGGCTGCGACGCAGCCGTTGATGGATCCGGCCTCCTCCGCCGGCCGGATCGCGGAACTGGGGACCGACACGAGGTCGGCGGCGCGATCGACGAGATAGGCGAGCGCGTTGCCGTGGGTCAGAACGAGATGCGCGTAGAGGCCGGGATCCGCCGCCGCCGGACGCAGGCCGAGCAGGGCCGCGAGGTCGATCACCGGAACAGGCGCGCCGCCGAGATTGAGGAAGCCTTTGAGCCAGCCTCCGGCGGCGGGCGGGTTGTGCAGGACGGGCAGCGGCAGCACTTCGGCGACGGCGGCGCGCGGCAGGGCGCAGGGCGTGCCGGCCACGTCGAGGAGGAGATAGGCCGAACCGCTGCTGGCCACCGCCACCTGCTCCCCCATTCGTCCCATCCGGGCCGGACCGGGACGGGTCGCGACATAGGTCGCGTTAACGCGTCCGGCAATCGTGCGCCGCGAACGGGACGAGGCTGCGGAACCAAGTCTCGTCTGAGCCGCTTATTTTCCGACGCAGCGGCAACATGCCTGACGAGGTGCGAAGCTTTGCCTGCGCCGGTCTACGCCAGGGATTGACGATGAGGAAACTTCTGTTGGCCGCCGCGTCGCTGACGCTGCTCGCGGGCTCCGCCTATGCCCAGGGTAACTCGCCCTACAACGCCTCTGGCTCGCAGGCCGGCGGCCCGCGCGGCGGCATGGAGCGTGCCGGTGAGGCGGCCGCGATGGAGCGGGGTGTCGCCCCCGCGTCGCGTCCGGTCATGCGCCGGCAGATGAAGCGCAAGCGCATGATGAAGCATCACCGCCGCATGCGTCACCACATGTAACACGCGCGGGCTCCGCCGCGGACGCGGCGTTGCCTGCCGGATCCGGCCTGTCGCACCCGCGGCAGGCCTTTTTCGTGTCTGCACGCGAGCAGACGGATGGAATTATAAATCGGCCCGGCAAGGATTCGTGGGTCCGAGACGGCGGGTTCGAGCTTGCGCGAACCGCGTTTCAATCGGAAGATGTTCGAAAACGAACATCAGGCTACTAGGGCATGAGGATCCCGGGGGGTTTGGAGATGTCGCGACCGCTCGACCGTAGGTCCGAGGACCGGACCGAGGCTGTGGGCGTGGAGGGCCGGCGAAGCGCCATTGTGGCCACGGTGCGCCAGCGCGGCTTCGTGACCATCGAGGCGCTGGCCGCGCAGTTCGGCGTCACTGTCCAGACGATTCGGCGCGACCTCAACGAGCTGAGCGCCGAGGGGCGGCTCGAGCGCTACCGCGGTGGCGGCGGCCTGCCCTCCAGCGTCGAGAACATCGACTATGCGGACCGGCGGGTGACCCTGCTGCCGGAGAAGACCCGGATCGGCCGGTTGGCGGCGAGCCGCATCCCGTCCCACTGCTCGGTCTTCATCAACATCGGCACGACGCCCGAGGCGGTGGCCCGGGAACTCGCCCGGCATGACGATCTGAGCATCATCACCAACAACCTCAACGTCGCGATCTCGCTCGCCGAATCTACGGAGTTCCGCATCGTCGTGGCGGGTGGGACGGTGCGCAACCGCGACGGTGCAGTTCTGGGCCAGCTCACCTGCGACACGCTCAGCCAGTTCCGGGTCGACGTAGCGGTGATCGGCATCAGCGGCATCGACGCCGACGGGGCGCTTCTCGACTACGATTACGAGGAGGTGCGTGCGACGCAGACGATCCTGTCGCATGCCCGGAAGACCTTCCTGGTCGCCGATCACACCAAGTTCACCCGGCGCCCAATGGTTCAGGTCGGACGGCTCGATCAGGTCGACACCTTCTTCACCGACCGGATGCCGCCGGAGGAGATTGTCGCGTTGCTGGAGCGCCAGGGGGTGAAGCTGGCGGTCGCGGACCCCGGCGACGAACCGTAACGAACATTGAATTTTTCGCTTGCGAAAATTCGCAGCCGGGTCAATATAATGCCAATCCGCCGCGAGGGCGGCATTGGAGGAACCATGGCGGCAGCAACGCGCCAGCGCGAGCCGTCCGACGTCTACGATCTTCTGGTCGTTGGCGGCGGCATCAACGGCACCGGCATCGCCCGGGACGCGGCCGGCCGCGGCCTGTCGGTCCTGCTGGCCGAGCGCGGGGATCTGGCGGGCTTCACCTCCTCGTCCTCGACGAAGCTGATCCACGGCGGCCTGCGCTACCTCGAATATTACGAGTTCCGCCTCGTCCGCGAGGCACTGGCCGAGCGCGAGCGGCTGCTGCGGCTCGCCCCGCACGTGATCTGGCCGCTGCGCTTCGTGCTGCCCCACGACGAGGGCCTGCGCCCGGCTTGGATGCTGCGGCTCGGCCTGTTCCTCTACGATCACCTGGCGCGGCTGCGGACCCTGCCGGGCTCGCACGGGGTCGACCTGCGCAGCTCCGAGTACGGTACGCCGCTGCAGAAGCGCCTGACGCGCGGCTTCGTCTATTCCGACTGCTGGGTCGAGGACAGCCGCCTCGTGGTGCTCAACGCCATGGACGCCCGCGAGCGCGGCGCCACGGTGCTGACCCGCACCGGCGTGGTCTCAGCCCGGCGAGAAGGAAACGGGTGGGTCGCGACCCTGCGCGACGAGCGCGGCGGCGCCGAGCGGACGATCCACGCGAAGGCCGTCGTCAACGCCGCCGGCCCGTGGGTCAGCGAGACGCTCGGCGGCACGCTCGGCATCAACAGCCGCGCGGCGGTGCGGCTGATCAAGGGCAGCCACATCGTGGTCAAGCGGCTGTTCGAAGGCGATCAGGCCTACATCCTGCAGCAGCCCGACAAGCGCATCATCTTCGCGATCCCCTATGAGCGCGACTTCACGCTGATCGGCACCACCGACGTGCCCTACGACGGCGAGCCCGGCCCGGTCTCGATCTCCGCGGAGGAGACCGACTACCTCTGCGGCTGCATCAACCGCTCGTTCGACACGACGATCACCCCGGCCGACGTGGTCTGGAGCTACTCGGGCGTGCGCCCGCTCTACGACGACGCGGCCGAGAACGCCTCCGCGGTGACCCGCGACTACGTCCTCGACGTGGAGGACCAGGGCGGGACGGCGGCGGTGCTGTCGGTGTTCGGCGGCAAGATCACCACCTACCGGCGGCTCGCCGAGCACGCGCTGGAGAAGCTCAAACCCTACTTCCCGCACCTCAAGAAGGCCTGGACCGGGGACGCGGTGCTGCCGGGTGGGGCGATGAAGGATTCGGACTTCGACCAGTTCCTGGCCAAGCTGAAGGCGGAGAAGCCGTTCCTGCCCGACGAGACCGCCCGACGCCTCGCCCGCGCCTACGGAACGCGGGCGCGGGATATCGTCGGGACCGCGCGTTCCATGGCGGATCTCGGTG
Source organism: Methylobacterium sp. A49B (assembly GCF_053346215.1). Classification (NCBI taxonomy): domain Bacteria; kingdom Pseudomonadati; phylum Pseudomonadota; class Alphaproteobacteria; order Hyphomicrobiales; family Methylobacteriaceae; genus Methylobacterium; species Methylobacterium sp. A49B. The sequence continues at coordinate 43,919 of NZ_JBKFBO010000068.1, read as the reverse complement.
AGGCCTTCGACGGCGGCCTGACGGCGGCCGAGGTCGATTACCTGCGCACCGAGGAATGGGCGGTGACCGCCGAGGACATCCTGTGGCGGCGCTCGAAGCTCGGCCTGCGCACGAGTCCGGAGAGCGCGGCGCGCCTCGCCGCCTACCTCGACCGCAGGGCCGAGGCGGCCTGATCTTTTCGGCCCCGATCCGGCGGCAGACCGGTCGGGCATAACAGGGGAGGGAACGATGAGCCGTTACGTCGGGGCCATCGACCAGGGCACCACAAGCAGCCGCTTCATCGTGTTCGACCGGGAGGGCAGCGTCATCGCCCTCGCCCAGGCCGAGCACGCGCAGATCTATCCGGCCCCCGGCCATGTCGAGCACGACGCCGCCGAGATCTGGACGAAGACGCAAGGGGTGATGCGCGAGGCGCTGGAGAAGGGCGGGCTCCAGCCCTCCGATCTCGCCGCGGTGGGCATCACCAACCAGCGCGAGACCACGCTGATCTGGGACCGGACGACCGGCAAGCCGCTGCACAACGCGCTCGTCTGGCAGGACACCCGCAACGACCGGTTGGTGGCCGAATTCGCCCGCGACGGCGGCCGCGACCGGTTCCGCGACCTCACCGGCCTGCCGCTGGCGAGCTACTTTTCCGGGTTGAAGCTGCGGTGGCTGCTCGACCATGTCGAGGGCGCCCGCGCGAAGGCCGAGGCCGGCGACGTCCTGTTCGGCAACATCGACACGTGGCTCGTCTGGAACCTCACCGGGGGGACGGAGGGCGGCCTCCACGTCACCGATGTGACCAATGCCAGCCGCACGCAGCTCATGTCGCTCAAGACCCTCGACTGGGACGACGGCATGCTGACGACCTTCGGCATCCCGAGGGCGATGCTGCCGCGGATCGTCTCGTCGAGCGAGGTCTACGGGGAGACCAAGGCGCCGTTCGCCGGCGTGCCGATCGCCGGCATTCTGGGCGACCAGCAGGCGGCCCTGTTCGGCCAGACCTGCTTCGCGCCGGGCGAGGCCAAGAACACCTACGGCACCGGCTGCTTCGCGCTGATGAACACCGGCGAGGAGCCGGTGCCGTCGAAGGCCGGCCTCGTCACGACGCTCGCCTACCGCCTCGACGGCCACAAACCCGCCTACGCGCTGGAGGGCTCGATCGCCATCACGGGCGCCTTGGTGCAGTGGCTGCGCGACAACCTGCACATGATCAAGGATTCGGCCGAGGTCGAGACGCTCGCCACCACGGTCGAGGACAATGGTGGCGTCTACTTCGTGCCGGCCTTCTCGGGGCTCTACGCGCCGCACTGGAACGAGGGCGCTCGCGGCCTGATCATCGGCCTGACCCGCTACGTCAACCGCGGCCACATCGCCCGCTCGGTGCTGGAGGCGACCGCCTTCCAGACCCGCGAGGTGCTGCAGGCGATGGCGAAGGATTCGGGCATTCCTGTCAAGGAACTCCGGGCCGATGGCGGCATGGTCGCCAACAACACGCTGATGCAGTTCCAGTCCGACCTGCTCGACGTGCCGGTGGTGCGCCCGAAGGTGGCCGAGACCACCGCGCTCGGCGCCGCCTACGCGGCGGGTCTGGCGGTCGGCTACTGGAAGGGTCTCGACGATCTCAAGCGCAACTGGGGCGTGGACCAGCGCTGGACCCCGAAGATGGATGCCGGCCAGCGCGAGAAGATCGCCGCCGCCTGGAGCCGGGCGGTGCAGCGCTCCTTCGACTGGAAGACCGACGAGGATTGAGCGGCAGGCCGTCGGGTCCGTGCGCGCGGCACGATGGCCTTACGCCCTCGTGACAACCACCATCCCAACCCGCGACCTCATCCTGAGGTGCGCCGAAGCCGCCTCGAAGGAGGGTTCCAGCCAACCGCGCGGTCGCTGGAGTTTTCCTTCGGGGTCTACGCTTCAGTTCGGCACTTCAGGATGAGGCAGCTGAATTAAATTCGCGCCAATATCCGTGACCGCTTCCAGCGATCACGCGCTCGCCAAAGCTTTGAACTTTCACAAAAAGCAGCGAACGGGGGAGACAAGATTATGACATCACCATTCCTGGGCGAATTCCTGGGTACGATGACCTTGATCGTGCTCGGCGACGGCGTGGTGGCCGGCGCCCTGCTCAAGCATTCCAAGGGCGAGAACGCCGGCTGGATCGCCATCACGGCGGGCTGGGCCTTCGCGGTCCTCGCCGGGGTCTTCGTGGCCAACGCCACCGGCAGCGCCGACGCCCACATCAACCCGGCGGTCACCGTGGCAGGTGCGGTCAGTTCCGGCGATTACAGCAAGCTTGCCACATACATCCCGGCCCAGATGCTCGGCGCCTTCGTGGGCGCCGTGATCGTCTGGCTCCATTACCTGCCGCACTGGGGCGCGACCCAGGATCCCGGCCTCAAGCTCGCCTGCTTCTGCACCGGCCCTGCGATCCGGGACGCGAAGGCCAACTGGCTCTCCGAGATCATCGCGACCTTCTTCCTGATCCTGACGATCTCCGCCCTCGTGACCACCACGCTCGGCTCGGCCGGCGCCATCCCGCGGGCCGTCGCGCCCTACATGGTCGGCATGCTGGTCTGGGGCATCGGCCTGTCGCTCGGCGGCACCACCGGCTACGCCATCAACCCAGCCCGCGACCTCGGGCCGCGCGTGGCCCACGCGGTGCTGCCGATCGCCGGCAAAGGCTCGTCCGACTGGGGCTACGCGCTGATCCCCGTGGCGGCCCCGCTGGTTGGCGCCGTGCTGGCCGGGCTGTTCGTCCGGGCGCTGGGGATCTGACGGAACGGACCCACCCTCAACCGCCGCGGGGCGTCCCTGCGTCGCGGCGGTTTGCGGCGCGCGGCCTTCAGCCTTAAGTCAGGGCCATCACGACCGCGCCCTCGGGGCGCTTCCCGCGGTGTGGCAGCCCCCGACTCATGGCCGTCGTCCTCGACATCCTGAAGAACGATCCGCGGCCGGACCGCCTGCGCCATCCAGAGAAGGCGCACCGGCCCGATCAGCCCGTCCAGGCCAAGAAGCCGGACTGGATCCGCGTGAAGGCGCCGGGCTCCAAGGCCTGGACCGAGACGCAGAAGATCGTGCGCGAGCACGGGCTCGTCACGGTCTGCGAGGAGGCGGGCTGTCCAAATATCGGCGAATGCTGGGAGAAGCGGCACGCCACCTTCATGATCATGGGCGACACCTGCACGCGGGCCTGCGCCTTCTGCAACGTGCGCACCGGCCTGCCCGATGCCCTGGATCAGCATGAACCTGAGAAAATTGCCGATTCGGTCGCCAAGCTCGGCCTGCACCACGTCGTCATCACGTCGGTCGACCGGGACGACCTGAAGGACGGGGGCGCCGAGCACTTCGCCCGCACCATCGCGGCGATCCGGCGGGCGAGCCCCGGCACCACGGTGGAGATCCTGACGCCCGACTTCCTGCGCAAGGACGGCGCGCTCGAGGTCGTGGTCGCCGCCAAGCCCGACGTCTTCAACCACAACCTGGAGACGGTCCCGGCCAAGTACCTCACGGTGCGGCCCGGCGCCCGCTACTTCCACTCCGTACGCCTGCTCCAGCGGGTGAAGGAGCTCGACCCCGCCATCTTCACCAAGTCCGGCATCATGGTCGGGCTCGGCGAGGAGCGGAACGAGGTGCTCCAGCTCATGGACGACCTGCGCTCGGCCGACGTCGACTTCCTCACCATCGGCCAGTACCTGCAGCCGTCGAAGAAGCACCACGAGGTCGTGCGCTTCGTCCCCCCGGAGGAGTTCAAGGCCTACGAGACCACCGCCTACGCCAAGGGCTTCCTGCTGGTGTCGGCGACGCCCCTGACGCGTTCGTCGCACCATGCGGGCGAGGACTTTTCGCGACTTCAGGCGGCGCGTCTGGCCAAACTGTCGCCCGCGCTCTCGGCCTGAGGAAACCCGAACACCATGCCGTCCTTCCGGGTCACCCGCGCGGTGAAGCATTCGCCGCAGCAGATGTACGACCTCGTCGCCGACGTGGAGCGTTACCCCGAATTCCTGCCGCTCTGCGAATCCCTGCGGGTGATCCGCCGGCAGGACATGCCCGACGGCGGGCAGGTGCTGATCGCCGAGATGGGCGTGGGCTACAAGGCGATCCGGGAGCGCTTCACCACCCGGGTGACCCTCGATCCGGCGAACCTCAAGATCGTGGCCGAGTATATCGACGGCCCGTTCCGGCACCTGGAGAATCGCTGGCTGTTCAAGGACGGCCCGGGCGGCGGCTGCAACGTCGACTTCTTCATCACCTACGAGTTCAAGAGCCGCACCCTGGGGCTCCTCATGGGTTCGATGTTCGACCGGGCCTTCCGTAAGTTCACCGATGCCTTCGAGGGGCGCGCGGATCGGATGTACGGGGCGCGGGCGTAGGACCCGTCATCGCTTGCGCCGTAGCGCCGCGAAGACGGTGGTCCAATCCATCGACCTCATCCTGAGGTGCCGGAGCGCAGCGGAGGCCTCGAAGGCGCCCTCCAATCGGCCGCGCTATCCCTTGAGCGCTCCTTCGAGGTCCGCTGACGCAGGCACCTCAGGATGAGGGGGAGGGTGGGGATCACTGGCGCGGCGAGCTGCCCGCAAGGACGGCGTCAGGCCCGCATCGGCACGCGCACGTGCTCGGGCCGCACACCCATCCCGATCATCCGCGCCGGCAGGACCTGGAGCGGTCGCACCGCATCGAGGATCCGGAGCGCCAGCGGCGCCCGGAACGGCGCGTCGGCCGCAAGCGAGGCCGCGATCACGCGGGACTGGATCACCCGCTGCAGCGCCTGCGTCGCCCGAACGGGGAACATCCGCCGGGCCTGGACCCGGGCGAGGTCGGCCTCGGCAACGGGTCCGGCCCTCAGCGGCTCGGCCAGGAGATTGGCCGCCGCCACCGCATCCTGGATCGCGAGGTTGATCCCGACGCCACCCACCGGCGACATCGCGTGCGCGGCGTCACCGATGCAGAGCAGCCCCGGGCGGTGCCAGCAATCGAGCCGGTCGACGGTGACGGTCAGGAGCTTGACGGCGTCCCAGTCGGCGATGGCGTCGGTGCGGTCGGCCAGGAACGGCGCAATCTGCGCCACCGCGGCCCGGAACGCCGGCAGGCCCTTCGCGCGCAGCGCCGCGTCGCCGCCCTTCGGCACCACGTAGGCACATTGCCACGCATCGCCCCGGTCGAGGGTGATCAGGATCCGCCCCGGCCCGAACCGGCCGGCCGCCGCCTCCGGATCTCCGTCCCGGCGCGGCAGGCGGAACCACAGCACGTCGATGGGTGCCCCGAAGGCGCGGGGTATGAAGCCGGCCTGCGCACGCATCCGCGAATGGCGGCCGTCCGCGCAGAGCACGAGGTCGGACCGGATCTCGACCGGACCGTCCGGCCCGGTCGCGCGCACCCCCGCGACGCGGCCCTGCTCCGCGATCAGGTCCTGCGCCTCGGTGCGGCGGAGCAGGCGAAAGGTCGGATAGCGCCCAGCCTCGCCGGCCAGGAAGTCCAGGAAATCCCATTGCGGCATGAACGACAGGAAGCGGTTCCGGGTCGGCAGCCGGCTGAAATCCGCGACCCGGTAGCTGCGCCCGGCCACGACGCCCGAGAAGTTCTCGACGCGGCGCTGCGGAAGGGCACGGAAGCGCTCGGTGAATCCGAGTTCGTCCATCAGGTCGAGGGTGGAGGGATGAATCGTATCGCCGCGGAAGTCGCGCAGGAAATCCGCGTGCTTCTCTAGGACGAGCACGTCGATTCCGGCCCGCGCGAAAAGCAGCCCGGCCATCATCCCGGCGGGACCGCCGCCGACGACGCAGAGGCGGGTCTTCACCGTGTCCATGGCCGTCCTCCCCGAACCGTGATCAGTTGCCCAAGGCATTCTCCAGGAGGCCGAGCGCGTCGGCCACGGCGGCCCGGCGGATGCCCGCGCGACCCAGATCGCCGTAGCGCCGCTCCAGATGGCGCGCGGCGCCATCCCGCAGCGCGAGACCGAAATGGACCAGCCCCACCGGCTTCCCGGCGCTGCCCCCGCCCGGGCCGGCGATGCCGGTGATCGCCACGGCCACGGAGGCCGGTGCCGCGGCGAGCGTTCCGATGGCCATCGCCCGCGCGACCGGCTCGCTGACGGCGCCGTGCTGGCGGATCACGTCCATCGGAACGCCGATCGCCTCGGCCTTCGCCGCATTGGAATAAGTGACGAAGCCGCGCTCCAGAACGGCGGAAGACCCGGGAACGGCGGTAAGCAGGCCAGCCACGAGGCCGCCGGTGCAGGACTCGGCCGTGGCGATGGTGCACCCGGCCGCCGCGTAGGCTGCCACCAGAGCCTCAGCCCGGGCGAGAAGCTCGGCGTCGTCGATCATCGCGAACGGGCTCCCCTCGGACGGTCACGCCCTATCTCGTGTTGTGACTCAAGGCCGAGCCGGGCTCAAGGACCGGCGGCCCCAACCCGGAGACACCCCATCCATGATCTTCCCCGCGACCACGGCCTTCTTTGCTGGGCTGCTCGCCCTCGTCTACCTGGGCCTGTCGGGATGGGTGATCGGGAGCCGGGTCTCCGACAACGTCCTGCTCGGCGACGGCGGCGACGACGCGGTGCTCAAGCGTATTCGCTCGCACGCCAATTTCTCGGAATACGTGCCGCTGGCGCTCATCCTGATCGGCCTGCTGGAAGCCGGCGGCGGCGGCCACGGGCTGGTGCAAGGGCTGCTGGTCGCGCTCCTCGTCGGCCGGATCCTGCACCCGATCGGGATGTTCGCGCCGCCGAACTCCCCGCGTCAGTTCGCCTGCCGGGGCGGCGGCATCCTGCTGACGCTGGCGACGCTCGGCGTCGCCGCGATCGCGCTGCTCCTTCGCACGGCCTGAGGCGGGTCACGGAACAGAGAGCCAGTCACGGTCTGCCGACAGCGCCCGCGCGACAATCGTTGCCCGCCAGGAAGGACGCGCGTGTTCCCCACGACCGCGTCTCGGGAGCCCGCGGCCGGGAACGGAAACGATCAGCCCTGCCGCATCGCCGTCTCGGCCTGGGCATCGAGGGCGGGGCCGTCCTCCTCGGGCAGCCGCACGGTCGCGGCGGCCTGGGCGGCGAGCCCCTCCGCCCGCCCGACGAAGCCGAGCTTCTCCGTGGTCGTCGCCTTGATGGAGACCGCCGACAGCGGCACGCCCGCGATGGCCGCGATGCGTGCCCGGATCTCCTCGCGGTGCTTTCCGATGCGCGGCGCCTCGGCCAGCACGGTGATGTCGAGGTGGTCGATGCGGCCGCCGCGGGCTCGGACGAGGTCGCAGGCATGGGCGAGGAACTGGTCCGAGGATGCGCCGCGCCAGCGCTCGTCTGAGGGCGGGAAATGCGTTCCGATATCGCCGTCCGCGATGGCGCCCAGCAGTGCGTCGGTCAGCGCGTGGAGCGCCACGTCCCCGTCGGAATGGGCGAGCACGCCGCGGTCGGCCGGGATCTTCACGCCGCCCAGCCAGACATGGTCGCCGGTGGTGAAGGCGTGCACGTCGAAGCCGGTGCCGAGGCGGGTGACGTAGGTGGTCATGGCGCGGGCTCCGGGCGCTGGCGTCTCAAGGGTTTCCGACGCGAAGGCGCGGTCGGCCTCGATCAGGTCGGCGGGCTGTGTAATCTTGCGGTTGGCGACATCGCCGGCAAAAACCACCACCGGTAAGCCGGCCCATTCGGCCAGCGCGCCGTCGTCGGTGAAGCCGTCGAGGCCCTGCGCGGCGGCGTCCCGGTGGGCGCCGAGCAGCGGGCCGAAGGCGAAGGCCTGGGGCGTCTGCACCGCGCGCAGGTGCTCCCGGGGTGGGGTCTCGTGCACCCGGCCGATGCCCGGAGCGATGTCGACCACGCGCTTGACCGTGTCGGTCACCGGCACGCCGGGCACGGCCGCGCCGTGATCCCGGCCCGCCCCGATCGCGCGGGCGATCAGCGCCGCGTCCACATAGGGGCGCGCCGCGTCGTGGACCAGCACGATCTCGGGCTCGGCGCCCGCCGCCAGAGCCTCCAGCCCGGCCCGCACGGAGAGCTGGCGCGTGGCGCCGCCCTCGACGGGCTCGGCGATCTTCGTCCGGACCGCGGGAGCGAGCTCGTCGAGGCAAGAGCGGAAGAACTCCGCCGCGTCGGCCGCGATCACCGGCTGAATCCGGTCGATCGCGTCCTGGGCGGCGAGGGCGGCCAGCGTCCGCGTCAGGACCGCCTGCCCGCCGACGCGGCGGTACTGCTTGGGCGTGCCGCCGCCGATGCGGATACCGCGGCCCGCCGCCACCACCACCGCGGCGACGCCGGTTCCCGCACTGGCAGGTCCGGTGGCTGGTGTGCCGGTGGCGGACATGGGCGAATGTCTCGTGGATTCCTGAAGCATGCAGGGCGGCGGCCGGCGCGCGGGTCGGCCGTGCCGCCGGAGCTCTGCCGCGGCGGGTGCCCGTCGTTTAAGCGGGGGAGGGTTCGAAATCAACGCGCGGCCCCGCTTGCCAGCGGACCGGCCTTGCCTCATTGTTGTGCAGAATGGCGACTGATCATTATTTGAGCGCGCTGCGCCGCGGAGCTGCGAATGCCGGAGCGGTGGAAGCCCGTCCGCTCTGCCTGCTCGCGCCCCTGTCGGGCGTCACCGACCTTCACATGCGTCGCATCGCCCGCCGCTCCGGGGCCGACGCGGTGATCTCCGAGATGGTAGCGGCGCGGGATCTCGCCCGCGGGTCCGGCGAGGCGGCCCTGCGCGCGGAGGGGACCGGCGTCGACCTCCACGTGGTTCAGCTCGTCGGCTGCGAGGCGAACCCGATGGCGGAGGCCGCCCGGATGGCGGAGGCCGGCGGTGCCCACGTGATCGACGTGAACATGGGCTGTCCGGCCAAGATCGTCACCGGCGTGGCCTCGGGCTCGGCGCTGATGCGCGACCTCGACCATGCGGAGCGCCTGCTCGCGGCGGTCCGCGGAGCGGTCTCGGTGCCGGTCACGGTCAAGATGCGCCTCGGCTGGGATGATGCGAGCCGGAACGCCGCGGATCTCGCCGTCCGCTCCGAGCGGCTGGGCCTGAACGCCGTGACGGTCCACGGGCGGACCCGGCAGCAATTCTACAAGGGCCAGGCCGACTGGACGGCGATCCGCGACGTGGTCGAGGCGGTGTCGATCCCGGTGATCGCCAACGGCGACGTGGTTGATCTCGCCAGCGCCCGCGCCTGCCTGGCGGCCTCGGGAGCCGCAGGGGTGATGATCGGGCGGGCCGCCACCGGTCGGCCCTGGCTGGTCGGCCGGATCGCGGCGGCCCTTGCCGGCCGGCCCGCCTCCGAGCCCGCCCGGGCGGAACAGGCTGCCCTCGCTGCCGAGCACTACACCGGCCTTCTGTCGCTCTACGGACGCGACATGGGGGTGCGGCATGCCCGCAAGCACCTCGCCGCCTATGCCGAGACCGGCGGCGCGCTGCATCCGGCCGAGCGCTCGGCGCTCCTGACGACCACCGATCCGGGAATCGCGCTCACGCTGCTGGCCCGGGCCTTCGCAGGTCCGGCGGACACGGTCCGGGAGGCCGCGTGACCGACGAGTCCCTCCCCCCGGAGAGCGGCGGCCGGCGCGACACCGCCGCGGAGGCCGTGCTCAACGCCCTGCCGCTCCCCGTCCTGACGATCGGCGGCGACGAGCGGATCCTCCACTGCAACCACGCGGCCGAGGCCTTCTTCGACTACTCCGCCCGGCTGATGCAGCGCCGCCGCCTGCGCGACATCATCCCGTTCGCCTCGCCGATCATCGCGCTGGTGGCCGAGGTGCGTCGCCGCCGCGCCAGCGTCAGCGAGTACCGGGTCGAGCTGACCCAGCCCCGGCTCGGGCTGGAGCGCAGCGTCGACGTCTTCGCGACGCCGCTCGGCGACGACGGCGACTCCGTGGTGATGATGCTCCAGGAGCGCACCATCGCCGACAAGATGAACCGACAGCTCACCCATCGGGGCGCCGCGCGCTCGATGGTGGCGCTCGGCGCCATGCTGGCCCACGAGATCAAGAATCCGCTGGCGGGCATCCGCGGCGCCGCGCAGCTCCTGGAGAGCACCGGCGCCGAGGAGGACCGGATGCTCACCCGGCTGATCTGCGACGAATCCGACCGGATCGTCCGCATCGTCGAGCGCATGGAACTCTTCGGCGACGAGCGTCCCTCCGACCGGGGCGCCGTCAATGTCCACGGGGTTCTCGATCAGGTGAAGCGCTCGGCGCAGTCGGGCTTCGCGCGGCATATCCGCTTCATCGAGACCTACGACCCGTCGCTGCCGCCGGTGCTCGGCAACCGCGACCAGCTGGTTCAGGTCATCCTCAACCTCGTGAAGAACGCCGCCGAGGCGATCGGGCCGGACGCCGTCGAGGGCGAGATCACCCTGTCGACCGCCTTCCGCACCGGCCTGCGGCTCCAAGTGCCGGGCTCGCGCGAGCGCGTCAGCCTGCCGATCGAGGTGGCGGTGCGCGACAACGGCCCGGGCATCTCGGCCGACCTGCTGCCCGACCTGTTCGACCCGTTCGTCACCACCAAGGCTCAAGGCTCCGGCCTGGGTCTTGCTTTGGTGGCCAAGATCGTCGGCGATCACGGCGGGATCGTCGAGTGCGATCCCGCCCCGCGCCGCACGGCGTTCCGCATCCTTCTGCCGATGTCGAGTGCCCGGGACGGGCGCGAATCGGCGGTCGATCCGTGATGTCGAATCCCACATCCGGCCCCCCGTCGGAGGTCTGAGTAGAGAGTCATGCCGAACGGCCACATCATCGTCGCCGACGACGACGCCGCCATCCGCACCGTGCTCAACCAAGCGCTGTCACGGGCGGGCTACGAGGTGCGCTCGACGGGCAACTGCGCCACCCTCTGGCGCTGGGTCGCGCAGGGGGAGGGCGACCTCGTCATCACCGACGTGGTGATGCCCGACGAGAACGTGTTCGACCTGCTGCCGCGCATCAAGCGCGTGCGCCCCGAGCTGCCGATCATCGTGATGAGCGCGCAGAACACCTTCATGACGGCGATCCGAGCCTCGGAGCGGGGCGCCTACGAGTACCTGCCGAAGCCCTTCGACCTGAAGGAGCTGATCGCCATCGTGGGCCGGGCGCTCTCGCGCCCCCGCGGCGCGGCGCCGGCCGGGGCGCCCCCCGAGAACGAGGACATCCCGCTGGTCGGCCGCTCGCCGGCCATGCAGGAGATCTATCGGGCCCTCGCCCGGCTGATGCCCACCGACCTGACCGTGATGATCACCGGCGAGTCCGGCACCGGCAAGGAGCTGGTCGCCCGGGCGCTGCACGATTACGGCCGCCGCCGCACCGGCCCGTTCGTGCCGGTCAACATGGCGGCGATCCCGCGCGACCTGATCGAGTCCGAGCTGTTCGGCCACGAGAAGGGCGCGTTCACGGGGGCGCTCCAGCGCTCCGCCGGCCGGTTCGAGCAGGCCGAGGGCGGCACGCTGTTCCTCGACGAGATCGGCGACATGCCCATGGAGGCGCAGACCCGCCTGCTGCGCGTCCTGCAGCAGGGCGAGTACACCACGGTGGGCGGCCGGGTGCCGATCAAGACCAACGTCCGGATCATCGCGGCGACCAACAAGGACCTGCGGATCTCGATCCAGCAGGGCATCTTTCGCGAGGATCTGTTCTTCCGCCTCAACGTCGTTCCGCTGCGGCTGCCGGCCCTGCGGGAGCGGTCCGAGGACGTACCGGACCTCGTCCGCCACTTCTTCGTGCTGGTGGAGCGCGAGGGCCTCACCCGCAAGACGCTGGACGGCGACGCCATGGAGCGGCTCAAGCGCTACCGCTGGCCCGGCAACGTCCGCGAACTGGAAAACCTCGTCCGGCGGCTCGCCGCGCTCTACCCGCAGGAGACGATCACCGGCCCGGTGATCGAGGCCGAGCTCGACACCCTTCCGCTGGCCGCGCCCGCCAACCCGAACGCCAACGGCGGCGCCCGCAAGGCCGGGGCTGAGTCCGAGAGCCTCTCGAGCGCGGTGGAGCGCCACCTCTCGGATTATTTCTCGGGTTACCGGGACACGCTGCCGCCCCCCGGCCTCTATCACCGGATCCTGCGGGAGATCGAAGGCCCGCTGATCGGCGCGGCGCTGGCCGCCACCCGCGGCAATCAGATTCGCGCAGCGGAGCTCCTCGGGGTCAACCGCAACACCCTTCGCAAGAAGGTGCGCGACCTCGACCTGCAGGTCTTTCGGACGGCTCGGTAGGCGGCCGAGATCCGATACCGCTTCCGGCTGATAGCTTCGGCGCCGCCGTCTTTGCGAGCGCAGCGAAGCAACCCAGTGGCGCTCCGCCCTGGGTCACTTCGCTGCGCGCGTGATGACGGGAGGCGCGCGTCGACCGCAGCGTTCGAATGGTCACCGGTGAAGCAACGCGTCTGCAGACCGGCCTTCCGAACAGTCCCCCGAATTCTCAGGTTCCGCGGCGGCCCCACGGGAATTCCTCGGGCGTCGCGCGGCAGCCCGGTGGGCCCCTTCAAGGCCTCCGCTGCGCCCCGACCCCTCAGGATCAGGTCCAGGATGGGCATGAGGCTGCGGGCGCTCAGCGTCCAGGCAGGATCGGGTCGCCGCGCATCAACGCGTGCAGACGCTCGGTATCGAAGCCGTTCGGGATACTGGGAACAGCGGGCTTCGTGGCGGGCGTGGCCTTGGCCGGCGCCGGGAGCGAACCGGTGGCGGACGGCTCGGCCTGGGCGGCGCGGGCCACCGGTGCCGGCGCCAGATGGGCCAGCCGGTCGGCACTGACGAACACGACGACCGCCGTCGAGGCCAGGACGAGGACGCCGCCGAAGAGGGAACGCAGGATACGCACGCGACGACCCGGGACGCGACTTGAGACGGCAACAGAATAGGGGCGAGGCCGTTAACGAAGCCCCACCCCCAATCTTCGGGAGGCGATATTGACCAACGCCCAGGCCACTGCGAGCGACAGCCCGTTCATCCAGGGCCGCAACGCCCGCCTCTACGGCAAGCCCGTCAGCGAATGCCCCTATCCGGAGGGTTCGCAGGAGCGCGCGGCCTGGATGGAGGCCTACGAGGAGGCCGTGAACTCCGACCCGCCCGAGAAGCCGTGAACACGGGGCATGTTTGACCTGAGCGGGGCAGCACGGGGTATCCGGCTTGACCTCGACGGGCGAGGGGCGCTTCGTGCACCGCAGCGCAACCCCATCGCCGAGCCCCGATGTCCCTGAAGCCCTCGCCCGACGCCAAGCAGACTTTCGCGCCCGCAACGCGCCTCGTCCATGCGGGTCGGGATCCGGGGGAGCAGCACGGCTTCGTCAACACGCCGATCTACCGCGGCTCGACGGTCCTCTATCCGACCTACGACGCGATCAAGCACCGGCGCGGGCGCTACAATTACGGGACGTCGGCGACGCCCACCATGGACGCGCTGACGGCGGCCTGGACGGAACTGGCCGGCGCCGCCGGGACGGTGGTGACGCCCTCGGGCCTCGCGGCGCTGACGGTCGCGCTGATGGCCGCGGTCTCGGCGGGCGACCACCTCCTCGTCACCGATTCCGCCTACCGGCCGACCCGCCAGTTCTGCGACGGCGTGCTGGCCCGCTACGGCGTCGCGGTCACCTACTACGACCCGATCATCGGGGCCGGCATCGCGGAACTGATGCGCCCGAACACCCGGGCGGTGCTGGTCGAGGCGCCCGGATCGCAGAGCTTCGAGATGCAGGACGTCCCGGCCATCGCCGCCGTCGCACACGCCCACGACGCCTGCGTGATCATGGACAACACCTGGGCGACGCCGCTGCTGTTCCCGCCGCACGAGCGGGGCGTCGACATCGCCGTGGAGGCCGGCACCAAGTACCTGAGCGGCGGCTCGGACCTGCTGATCGGCCTCACCTCCGCCAACGCCCGGTACTTTCCGGCGGTGCGCCGGACCTTCGATCATTTCGCCATGTGCGCGGGCGCGGAAGACATCTTCCTCGCGCTGCGCGGCATGCGCACCATGAACCTTCGGTTGCGCGAGCACGGCCGCGCGGGCCTCGAGATGGCGCAGTGGCTCCAGGCGCGGCCGGAAGTGCTGCGCGTCCTCCATCCCGGGCTGCCGGAGGATCCCGGCCACGCGATCTGGAAGCGCGACTTCTCCGGCGCCTCCGGGCTGTTCGGCGTGATCCTCAAGCCGGTGCCCGAAGCCGCGGTCGCCGCCATGCTGGACGGCCTGCAGCTGTTCGGGATGGGCTTCTCGTGGGGTGGGTTCGAGAGCCTCGTGATCCCGTTCGACTGCGCCGGCTACCGCACCGCCACAAAATGGTCCCCCGGCGGGCCGGCGCTGCGCTTCCACATCGGGCTGGAGGACACCGCCGACCTCAAGGCCGACCTCGACGCCGGCTTCGCGCGCCTGCGGGTCGCCGCGTGAGCGCGCCGACGAGGCGCCGCCTGATCCAGGGCGCCGGCGCGCTCGCCCTCGCGGGCAGCCTGCCCGCCGCGGCCGCGGAGGCGGAGGTCACCGCCCGCCTCGCCCGCTACATGGCGGCCGCGCGGGAACAGGCGCTTCCGCCGGAGGTGCTGACCGCCTGCAAGCACCGGATCCTCGACACCCTGGCCGCGATGGTCTCGGGCGCCCGGATGCGGCCGGGCGAGATGGCTCTTACCTACGTCCGGGGCCTCGGCGGCACCGAGCAGGCGGGTGTCGTGGCCTCCGGCTTCCGGACCACGACGGTCAACGCGGCGCTCGCCAACGCCATGTGCGCCCACGCGGACGAGACCGACGATTTCGAACCGGTGACCAAAGCGCATCCCGGCTGCGCCACCGTGCCGGCGGCCCTGGCGCTCGCCGAGCTGCACGGCAATTCCGGCGCCGAGTTCGTCCGCGCGGTGGCGCTCGGCTACGATCTCTGCTGCCGCCTGCTCCTCGCCCTCGGGCCCGACCTCGTGCGCGGCGCGCACCGGAGCGCCGAGGGCACCAGCTCGACCTTCGGGGCGCTCGGCGCCGCGGCCTCGCTGGCCCGCCTCGACGAGCGCGGCATGCGCTTCGCGCTCTCCTACGCGGCCCAGCAGGTCTCCGGCCTCTGGAGCTGGGTGCGCGACAAGGACCATGTGGAGAAGGCGTTCGACTTCGCCGGCATGGGCGCGCGCAACGGCGTGACCGCGGTGGGCATGGTCGAGGCCGGCCTCACCGGCGTCGCCGACGTGCTCGACGGGCGCCACAACCTGCTCAACGCCCTCTCGACGGCACCCAAGCCCGAGCTGATGCTGGACGGGCTCGGCAGCCGCTTCTTCGTCACCGAGACGGCGATCAAGACCTTCTCGGTGGGCTACCCGATCCAGTCGCCCCTCGACGCGACGCTGATGCTGCGCCGGCAATACGGGCTCACGCCGGAGACCGTGCGGCACATCCTGGTGAAGGTGCCCACGGATGCGGTCGGCATCGTCGGATCGAGCGCCATGCCGGATGTGAGTTGCCAGCACCTCGTGGCGCTGGCCCTGGTGAAGGGTGGCGTCTCCTTTGCCGACAGTCACGATGCCGGCCTGATGCACGATCCCGCGATCGCCGCGGAGCGCGCGAAGGTCGAGCTGGTGGGCGACCCGGCCCTGATGGACCCGGCCGCACCGCGCGGTGCCGTGGTGGCGATCACGCTGGCGGACGGCCGGACCGTGGAGCACCACACCCGCCATCCGCCCGGCACCAAGGAGAACCCGCTGAGCACCGAGGCGGTGAACGCCAAGGCGCGGGACCTGATGGCGCCGGTCCTCGGGCCGGACGCTACGGAGCGCCTGATCGCGCGGGTCAACGCCCTGGAGGCCGTCGCCGACATGCGCGAATTGCGCCCGCTGCTGACGGCGTGACGCGGGAGACCGGGTCTTCGGAGCCGCCGTCGCGGCATGCGCCCGGGAAAGGGCAGCGCGCTTCAGTTTGAAACGCGCCCTTTCCCGGACAGGCGAAGCGAAAGCGGAACCTGATCCGGGATCCTGCACCGGAATTCGCCGCGCCAGCGGCTCCGGATCCGATCCCCTGCATTTGACCTTCCGGCGCGTTCCTGATTGACCGGCCCGGCATGACCACGAGCCTCTCCGCCGGCGGCACGCCGCGCCTCGCCCATGCCGACCGGGTCGGCCGCGGGCTCGACGCGCTGAGCGTCAGCCATGGCCGCGCCGTGGCGGCCCTGCTGGCGCTGTGCCTGGTGATGTTCCTGCCCGGCCAGATCTCGCTGCAGCCGATGGACCGCGACGAGCCCCGCTTCGCCCAGGCCTCCAAGCAGATGCTGGAGACGGGCGACCTCGTCGACATCCGCTTCCAGGGCGAGGCGCGGCACAAGAAGCCGGTGGGGATTTACTGGGCGCAGGCCGCCGCGGTGGCGGCCGGCGAGGCCCTCGGCGTCCCGGAGGCGCGCACGCAGATCGCCCTCTACCGGATTCCGTCGCTGCTGGGAGCGACCGTTTCGGTGCTGCTCGCCTACTGGGCGGCGCTCGCCTTCCTGTCCCGCCGGTTCGCGCTGCTGGCCGCCGCCCTGTACGGCGGGTGCCTGATGCTCGCCGCGGAGGCGCATCTGGCCAAGACCGACGCCCTCCTCGTCGCCTGCGCCACCGCGAGCCTCGGCGCCCTCGCCCGCGCGTGGCTGGCGGCCCGCGACGGCCGCGCTCCGGCGGGGCCGGTCTTCGCGGCCTTCTGGGTCGGGATGGCGCTGGGCATCCTGGTGAAGGGACCGATGGTGCCGCTGTTCGTGGCGCTGCCGGCCCTGATCCTGTCGGTGCAGGCGCGCTCCGGGCGCTGGCTCCTGGCCCTGCGGCCCGTCCCGGGTCTCGCCCTGACGGTGCTGCTGGTGGCGCCCTGGTTCGCCGCCATCGCGTGGAAGAGCGGCGGCGCCTTCTACGCGGAGGCGGTCGGGCACGACATGCTGGGCAAGGTGGGCGGCGCGGCGGAGCGCCATTGGGGGCCGCCCGGCGCCTACGCGCTCGCCTTCTTCGCCACCTTCTGGCCGGGGGCGGCCTTCGCCGCCATGAGCCTGCCCTTCGCGTGGCGGGCGCGGCGCGAGGCCGCCGTGAGCTTCCTGATCGCCGCGGTGCTGCCGGCTTGGCTGATCTTCGAGGCGGTGCCGACCAAGCTGCCCCACTACGTCCTGCCGCTGATGCCGTGGCTCGCGATCCTCACCGTGCTGGCGCTGTCGCGGGGGGCGCTAGACCCGCGGCTGCGGGGCGCGCGCCTCACGGCCCTGCTGCTGCCGGCGATCCCGGCGGCGCTGACCCTCGGCCTCTGCCTCGCCGGCTGGCGCCTCGATGCCCACACGCTCCCGTGGCCCGCGCTGCCGCTGCTCGCCGCTGCCTGCGTGGTCGCGGCGCTGGGATGGCTCGCCTTCGCGCAAGGCTCGGCCGAGCGCGCCCTCGTGCTCGGGGTACTGGCCTCCTGCCTGCTCGGCCCGGCCGTGCTCGGCGTGGCGCAGCTGTCGCTGCCGGCCCTCAAGGTCTCGCCCCGGCTCGCCGCCCTGCGCGACCGGATGCCGTGCCCGAACCCGGAGGTCGCGAGCCTGGGCTACCGCGAGCCGAGCCTCGTCTTCCTCGTTGGCACCGGCCTCGCCCTGCCGCCGGACGGCGCCGCCGCCAAGGCCTTCCTGGAGGGCGGAGGCTGCCGGCTGCTCTTCGTCGAAGCCCGCGACCGCGACGATTTCAACGCGGCCTGGCCGGTGGGGCGGGGGGTGCCCGCGCCGCTGGCCGAGGTCGACGGTTTCAACCTCAACACCGGCCGGCGGGTCTTCGTCACGGCCTACGGGGTGGTGCCGTGAGCGACGTTCCCCACCTCAGCGTCGTCGTGCCGGTGAAGAACGAGGGCGGCAACATCGCGCCGCTCGTCGCCGAGATCGAGGCCGCCTGCGCGGGCCTCGCCTTCGAGGTGATCTACGTGGACGACGGTTCCACGGACGGCACGCCGGCGGCCCTTGCGGCGGCCCGGGCGGGTCGGCCCTGGCTGCGCGTGCTCCGCCACGCCCGGAGCGGCGGCCAGTCTGCGGCGGTGCGCAGCGGGGCGCTCGCCGCCTGTGGCACCATCATCGCGACGCTCGACGGCGACGGCCAGAACGATCCGGCCTTCATCCCCATCCTGCTCGACGCCCTGGAGGCGGCCGGACCGGCTGCCGGCCTCGCCCAGGGGCAGCGGCGCGGTCGCAAGGACGGACGGTTCAAGATGCTGCAGTCGCGCATCGCCAACGGCGTCCGCGGACGGATCCTGAACGACTCCACCCGCGACACCGGCTGCGGTCTCAAGGTCTTCCGCCGCGCCGTGTATCTCCGGCTGCCCTATTTCGACGCCCTGCACCGGTTCATGCCGGCCCTGGTGGCCCGGGAGGGGTTTTCCGTGGTCCATCGTGACGTCGTGGATCGGCCCCGGCTCACCGGCGTGTCGAATTACGGCCTGTTCGACCGCCTCTGGGTCGGGCTCCTCGATCTCGCGGGGGTCTGGTGGCTGATCCGGCGCAAGCGCGCCGATCCGCGGCCGGAGGAGATCGCCCTTCCGGCCGGCGCGCCGGCAGACCAGGACGTCGGATGCTGATCCAGCTTGCCCACGATCTGCCGGACTACTTCTACGACGTGTTCGTCACCCGGATGGATTTCTGGTTGGTGTTCGGCATCGTCGCCCAGGTGGTGTTCGGCTCGCGCTTCATCCTGCAATGGATCGCCAGCGAGCGGGCGGGTCGGAGCGTGATGCCGCTCTCCTTCTGGTTCCTGTCGATCCTCGGCGGGATCATGACCCTGGTCTACGGGTTCGTGCGGCGCGAGCCGGTGATCATCATCGGCCAGGGCCTGTCGACCGGCATCTACCTGCGCAACCTCGCGCTGATCTTCCGGGAGCGGCGCCGGAGGCGCGGCGCGGCATGACCCGCGCGCCGCTGCCGTCCTTCTACGACGATCTCGACGCCACCTACGCCGAGCTGTGGCGGCTCCTGGCGGACGGCGCCGCGCATGGCCGCAGCGGCTTCCACCTGCCGGCGCTGGCAACCCTCGGTGCGGACGGCGCCCCCCGGCTGCGCACCGTGGTGCTGCGCGCGGCCGACGGCGCCGACGGCACCCTGCGGTTCCACTGCGACCGCCGCTCCGACAAGGCCGCCGAGATCCGGGCGCGTCCGGCCTGCGCGCTCGCCGCCTACGACGACGCCGCGAAGGTCCAGATCCGCGTCGAGGGCCGCGCCAGCCTGCACACCGACGACGCCGTCGCGGATGCCGCCTGGGCCGGCTCCCGGGCGATGAGCCGGGTCTGTTACGGGAGCGAGCCCGGTCCCGGCACCGCCCTCCCGGCGGGTGGCGCCTACGCCCTGCCGGACGAGGGGACGGCGGCGCTGGGCCGGCCGAATTTCGCCGCCGTCGTGATCCGGGCGGAGCGGCTGGACTTCCTCTACCTCGACCGCCGCGGTCACCGTCGCGCCGCCTGGCGCCGGAGCGCGCCGCACTGGCAGGGCGGCTGGCTCGCACCCTGAGGGGCCGGTCCGGCGATTCGGTTTCAGGTGGTTGAAGTCGACCTTCCCACGCCACCGTAGGATGAAACGCCATCGCGCCCGTATCTTTTACGATCCAAGCCGTCCCAGCGCAGCGGCTCAAGATCGACTTCGCGGCACCTTCTTTTTAGGCCGCGGCTAAGAGCAACTCATGGAACTCCCCGGCGCCGACGCTTCGCAGGGAGAATGTCCGATGATCGGGCGTTTTTCGAGCGGCTCCAACCAGGGGCCGCGGCGGTGCATTACTTGCTCAAAGTTTCCATTGCTCTCAAGATCGCCGTCGCCTTCGCGTTCATAGCCGCGAATTCGATCGGTTATCTGTGGTACATCTCCCAGCGCATGGCCGCCGCCGACGCGGCCTACACGGCCTATCTCGGCAACGACGCGACGGCGGCCACGATGGCGGCGCGCCTGGGTCGCGTCGTCTATCAGATGAGCTACGTGGCCTTTCGCACCCTCGGCGAGGCCGATCCGGACGAGTCGGATCGCGTCGGGGCCGCGTTCGAGCCGCTCCCGGCCGAGGCGGGAAGGCTCCTCGACGGCGTGCGCCGCAACGCGCCGGGATTGAACGACCGGACCGGCCGGATCGCGGACCTGCTCCAAACCTACGCCACGCTGACCGGCGAGATGTGCGCCATGGCCAAGAAGGGCATGAGCGCCCAGGCGCTGACCCTCGCCCACAAGAAGGTGGACCCGCTCCAGAAGACGCTGTTTGCGGAACTCGAGGCCTTCGCCGACGACCTGAACACGGCGATCCGCGCAGGCTCCGAGGCGCTGAGCGTGGAAACCCGCGCGACCCTGACCTGGGCGATCGGCGTGTCGGCGGGTGGCATCGCGGCCAGCATCCTCATCGGGATGCTGCTGGTGAATGTCGGCGTCACGCGCCCGCTCGGCCACCTCGCCGTCGCCCTGAAGACCATGTCGGCCGGGCACATCGATACGGCGATCCCCGAGGCCAAACGAGCGGACGAGATCGGTGCTATCGGCAAGGCCGTCGAGGGCATCAAGGCTCTGGTTTCTCGACGGGCGAACGAGCAGGCCGAGAGCGAGCGGCTGCTGGCTGCGGCGGCCGCGGCGGACCGCAGCCGGACGCTGCTGCGGCTCGCCGAAGGCTTCGAGGATACGGTCGTCCGGATCATCGGCCATGTCGCCGCCTCCGTCACCGCGCTGCAGACCACAGCCCACACCATGTCCGACACCGCCGGACGGTCCGCCGACCAGTCCACCACCGTGGCGACCGCAGCCGAGGAGGCCGCCCTGAACGTCAACACGGTTGCGAGTGCGGCGGAGCAGCTCGGCGCGTCGGTTCAGGAGATCGGCCGGCAGGTGTTCGGCTCGGCAACCCTCACGCAGGCCGCCGCGTCCGAGGCGGGCCGGACGGCCATCCTGGTCCAGGACCTCAGCGCCGCCGCCGCCAAGGTCGGCGACGTCGTGACGGTGATCGCGGGCATTGCCGGCCAGACCAACCTCCTCGCCTTGAACGCCGCCATCGAGGCGGCTCGGGCCGGGGAGGCGGGCCAGGGCTTCGTCGTCGTCGCCAGCGAGGTCCGGGACCTCGCCGCCCAGGCATCCCGGGCGACCGGCGAGATCTCGGACCAGATCGGCCGCATTCAGGGCGTCACGGCGCAAGCCGTTTCGGAGATTGCCTCGATCCTGGCGCGCATTCGCGACATCGATGCCGCTGCGTCCGCGATCGCGACGGCGGTGGACCAGCAGGAGGTGGCGACTCAGGAGATCGTCCGGAATGTCGCGCAAGCCTCCGCGGGGACGAGCGCGGTCACCGCCACCATGGCGGCCGTCGCCGCCGCTGCCGAGCAGGCCGGGACGGCCTCCGGCGAGGTTCTGACCTCGGCCTCCGCGCTGGCCCGCCAATCGGACGAGCTCGGCGACGAGGTTCGGCGCTTCCTCGCGACGATCCGGGCCGCCTGACGGCAAGCCTCCGGGATGGCAGCCCTGCGCGGCTCCCCCTGACGCCCGGCCGCCGCCCGGGCTAAAGGCTCGGGGCCCGGCTGCCCATCCGGGCCGACCGGGAGGAACTCGTGGGCCTCGTCTACGCGCTCGCCGCCTATCTGAGCTGGGGCCTGCTGGTCCCGCTGCATTTCCGGCTGCTCGGCGCCTACAGCCCCAACCACATCCTGGCGGAACGGATCGTCTGGTCGAGCGTGTTCGCCGGCACCCTGGCCCTGATCCTCGCGGCGCGCCACCGCCTGAACCTGCCGCTGCCCCTGCGACCGCGCCACGCCCTGCTGCTGCTCTCGGCCGCGATGATCGGCGTGAACTGGCTGCTCTACCTCTACGCGATCAGCACCGGGCATCTGCTCGACGCGAGCCTCGGCTACTACATCAACCCGCTGGTCAGCGTGGCCCTCGGCCGCGTGGTGCTCGGGGAGCGCCTCCGGCCGATGCAGGCTGCGGCCGTCGGCGTCGCGACGGCGGGCGTCGGGGTCGCGGTCGTCTGGGCCGGCGAGCTGCCCCTCATGTCCCTGTCGCTGGCGGTGAGCTTCGCGCTCTACGGCCTCGCCCGGAAGATCGTCGGCGTCGACGCGCTCGTCGGATTCCTGGCCGAGACGCTGCTCCTTCTGCCGGCGGCGGTCGCGTGGCTCGTTCTCACGCCCGAGCCCTTCCTGCCTGCGCAGCCGGCGAGCCTCGCGCTCCTGATGCTCACCGGCCTCACTACAGCCCTGCCGCTGATCTGGTTCGCCGCCGCGGCGGTCCGGCTGCGGCTCACCACCCTCGGCCTGCTGCAGTACGTCGCCCCGACCTGCCTGCTCGGGCTCAGCGTCCTGGCCTTCGGCGAGCGTGTGGAGCCGCCGCGAGCCGCGATGCTGGCCCTGATCTGGGTGGCGCTCGCCCTCTACACCGTCGATGCGCTGCGGGGCCGGCGTCGGCCGGGCCCTGCGCCGGCTCCTGCACCCGCTCCTGCACCGGCGCGGTCGGATCCGGACACGATGCGTGTATAAGGAATACCGGTATGAGCCGCCGCGGGGCGGATGATGGGATTGCGCGTGGCCGATGAGCGAGACTGAGGGCGGCGGGCAGGCCGTCACGGACGCCGACTACCGGAACCTCGCCGAGACGCTGCCGCAGCTCGCGTGGATCGCCGAGGCTGACGGGACCATCATCTGGTACAATCAGCGCTGGTACGACTACACCGGCACCTCGCTAGAGGAGATGCGCGGCTGGGGCTGGCGGGCGGTCCACCATCCCGACCACGTCGAGGCGGTGACCGAGCGCTACCAGGCGGCGATCCTGCTGGGCCGGTCCTGGGAGGACACCTTTCCCCTGCGGGGGCGGGACGGCACCTATCGCTGGTTCCTGTCGAAGGCGCTGCCGCACCGGGACGAGACCGGCCGGATCCTGCGCTGGTACGGCACCAACACCGACATCACCCGCCGACGCGCCGTCGAGGAGCGCCTGCGCCATTCCGAGGAGCGTTTCCGGGCGCTGGTGGACGCCTCGGCGGCGGTGATCTGGAACACCAACGCGGCGGGCGAGCTGCTGCCGCCGCAGGTCCGCTGGAGCGTCTATACCGGGCAGAGCGAGGAGACTTACCAGGGCTGGGGCTGGCTCGACGCGGTCCACCCCGACGACCGCGGCCACGCCGCCGATGCCTGGGCGGCCTGCGTGGAGAGCCGCTCGGTCTACGAGGTCGAGTACCGCCTGCGCCGCCACGACGGGGTCTGGCGCGCCATGGAGGTGCGCGGCGTGCCGGTGCTTGCCGAGGACGGCTCTCTGCGGGAATGGGTCGGTACCTGTGTCGACGTCACCGCGCGCCGGGAGGCCGAGGAGGCGGTGGAGCGTGCCCGGCAGGCGGCGGAGGCGGCCAACCTCGCCAAGAGCCAGTTCATCGCCAACATGAGCCACGAGCTGCGCACGCCGCTCTCTGCGGTGATCGGCTATTCCGAGATGCTCGGCGAGGAGCTGGAGGATATCGGCCAGGCCGCGCTGCTGCCGGACCTGCGCAAGATCGAGGCTGCGGCGCGCCACCTCCTGTCGCTGATCAACGACGTCCTCGACATCTCGAAGATCGAGGCCGGCCGCATGACCGCCTCGGCCGAGACATTCTCGGTGGCGGACCTGCTCCGCGACGTCTCCGACTCCACCGGTTCCCTGGTGGAGAAGAAGGCCAACCGCTTCGTCCTCGACGCGGCGGAGGCGGATCTCGGCGCGATGCACCAGGACCAGACCAAGATCCGCCAGTGCCTGCTGAACCTGATCGGCAACGCCGCCAAGTTCACCGAGCGGGGAACCATCACCCTCACGGTCCGCCGGCACCGGGAGGAGGGGGCCGACTGGCTGTCCTTCGCGGTCACCGACACCGGCATCGGCATGAGCGAGGCGCAGATCGGGCGCCTGTTCGAGCGCTTCGTGCAGGCCGACGACTCGACCACGCGCCAGTTCGGCGGCACCGGCCTCGGTCTCGCCATCACCCGCGCCTTCTGCCGGACGATGGGAGGCGACATCGGCGTCACCAGCACGCCGGGCGCGGGCGCCACCTTCACGATCCGCCTGCCCGCGACGCTGAGGCCCGAGGATACGGCGGCCGCCGAGGCCGAGGCGCACACGCCGGTGGAGCCGCACGAGCAGCACGAGACGGTCCTGCTGGTCGACGACGATCCGGCCGCCCGGGAGCTCCTTCAGCGCTTCCTGGAGCGCGAGGGCTTTCACGTCCGCAGCGCCAACGATGGCCGCGCCGGCCTGACGCTCGCCCGGGCCCTGAAGCCGCGGGCGATCCTGCTCGACGTCGAGATGCCGCGCATGGACGGCTGGGCGGTGCTGCACGCGGTGCGCAACGACCCCGACCTCGTCGGGACACCGGTGATCATGACCTCGGTGGTCGCCGAGCAGGGCCTCGGCCAGGCACTCGGCGCCACGGACTACTTCGTCAAGCCGATCGACTGGGACCGGCTCAAGGGCCTCATGGAGCGCTACCGGCCTGAGGCGCCCGGCGAGGCGCGCATCCTCGTGGTCGACGACGATGCGGACGCGCGCGACCGCCTCCGCCGCTCCCTCGGCCGGGAGGGCTGGACCGTCGACGAGGCGGAGAACGGCCGGATCGCCCTGGATCGCGTCAGCCAGGCGCGGCCGAGCCTGATCCTCCTCGACCTGATGATGCCCGAGATGGACGGGTTCGGCTTCCTGCGCGCTCTGCGCGCGCGACCCGACGGCGACGTGCCGGTGGTGGTGCTCACCGCCAAGGAGATCTCGATCGCCGAGAAGGAGAGCCTGAACCGGCAGGCCGACCGGGTGATCGCCAAGGGCTCCATGAGCCTCGCCGAGATCGGCCGGCAACTGCGCGTGCTCTACGCGCGTTCGGCGAGCGAGCCGGTGCCGGGACGTCTCCAGGGCCTGATCGAGCGGCTCGCCGAGAACGATGGGGGAGAAGCGCGATGAGCGGGGACGGGATCGATCCGGAGAAGGCCGTGGCCATTCGCCTGCGGGCGCGGCTGGCCGTGGTGGAGCGGGCGGCGTGGTTCGGCCTCGTCCACGCCATGAAGACGCGCCCGGCCGAGACCGAGGCCTACATCGCCTCGGAGCGGACGCGCTGCGCGGAAGGGTTCGGCGGCGGCGCCTGGGCCAAGGATCTTACCGACGCCGAGCGGGCGATGCTCGCCGAGGAGGTGGATGCCGGGCTGGCCCAGCTCATCGAGGATGCGCGCGGCGAGGTTTGAGCCACCGCTGCCATCCGTGCGCGCCGCCCGGTTCGACCGGGCGGCGCCGTCGATCACCGGTGGCAGAATCCGCGCGGACCGCGATAGAGGCCCGGCGGACAGCCGCCGGGTGCGCCGGTGATGGACCGGCGGATGGCGCCCCGCGGACCGCGATTCAGGCGGCAGCCGCCATAGGGGCCGCGATGCGCGCCGAACCCGCATCCGCCGCGGACGAGGGTGATCGAGGCGTCGCCGCCGGAGAGTGGTGCCACGGGCATCGCCTGGGCCCCGCCGGCGAACAGCGCCACGGACGCGGCGACGATCAGGCCGGTCATTCGCATGAGCATTCCTCCCGATGTGAGACAGGTCGCCGCCCGGCGCTGGCCAGGCCACGACACGGCCTTCGGCCGCGGCCGGAAACCCCTCTCCCGGCACTTCGTTCCGCGCGGGTCCGATTCGGCGGCGTGGATCAGACGCCGAACAGATCGCACCAAGCCGGCGGCAGGCCGGTCCAGGACAGCGGCGGCGCGCCCGCATGGCCGGGCAGGCTCGTGGCGGAAAACACGCCTCGCGCGACCGCCCTGGCCAGCACCCGCGCGGCGGCATCGCCCAGCCGTGCCATCTCAACCACCGGGTCGGAGAGCGGCACGGCGCTGGTGGCCGCCGCGAAGACCAGATCCCCGTCCAGCGGCGTGTGGGCCGGCACGAGGGCCCGGGCGAGGCCGTCCTGGGCCGCCACCGCGAGGCGCCGGCACTGCGCCTTGGTCAGTGCCGCGTCGGTCGCCACGACGGCGAGCGTCGTGGCGGCGCCCGGCAGCGCCCGGCCCGGGAAGGTGAGGGCCTCCGGCGTCAGCCGGGCCGGCGAGCCCAGGCCGCCGAACTCCGCGCCCTCCTCGAAGGGCGCGGCCCAGAAATGCGGCCCGTCCCCGATGGTCGCGTTGCCGAAGGCGTTCACCGCCACGAGCGCCCCGACCCGAAAACCCGTCCCCGCCACGCGGGCCGACGCCGAGCCGATCCCACCCTTGAGCCGGCCCGTGCGGGCGCCGGTCCCGGCTCCCACCGAGCCCAGGGCGAAATCCTCCGCGGCCGCGCCGGCGGCCGCGAAGCCGAGTTCACGGTAGGGCGGGTAGCGGCCCCATTCCTTGTCGCCGCCGTTCAGGAGATCGAACAGGATCGCGCCGGGCACGATCGGGACGCGCATGCCGCCGACCGGGAAGCCGCGCCCGGCCTCGGCGAGCCACGCGGTCACGCCGGCGGCCGCGTCGAGCCCGAAGGCGGAGCCGCCGGACAGGACGAGGGCGTCGATCCGCTCCACGGTGCGCTCGGGGTCGAGCAGGTCGGTCTCGCGGGTACCCGGCCCGCCGCCCCGCACGTCGACCGAGGCCACGACAGGGGCGTCGAACAGGATCGCGGTGACGCCGCTCGCGACCGAAATGTCGCTGGCGTGACCGACACGCAGGCCGGGAATGTCGGTGATGCGGTTGTGCAGCATGGGGCAAGCTTGCCACGCGCCGCGATCGACGCAAATCCGCGCGCGGACCCGTTGACCGCCGGCCGGGGTCGCCCAGGTTGGCGGACGGCAGATCAGCCGCGAGGAGCACGGCATGGACGTCGGAATCATCGGAATGGGGCGGATGGGCCGCGGCATGGCGGCCAGCCTCGCGCGGGCCGGACACCGGGTCCGCGCCTGGAACCGCTCGCCGGAGGCCGCGAAGGGCATCGAAGGGGTCACCCCGGTGGGCAGCGCCGCCGAGGCTTTCGCCGGGGAGGCCGTCATCACCATGCTGGCCGACGACGCGGCGCTCGAAGCCGTGATCGTGGCGGGCGGCCTGCTCGACCGGCCGGAGCGGCCCGGCCTGCACATCGGCATGAGCACGGTCTCGGTGGCGCTCGCCAAGCAGCTCGCCGCCGTGCACGCGCGGGCGGGCGTGCCCTACATCTCGGCGCCGGTCTTCGGGCGGCCGGACGTGGCGGAGGCCGGCAAGCTCAACATCGTGGCGGCGGGCGCCGCCGATTACATCGACCGCGCGGGACCGCTGCTCGACGCCATGGGCGCCAAGACCTGGCGCTTCGGCGAGGATCCGGTGCGGGCGAACGCCGTCAAGCTCGCCGGCAACTTCATGCTGATCTCCGCCATCGAGGCCATGGCGGAAGCCTGCGCCCTCACGGAGGGCCACGAAGTCGCGGGCGCCGACTTCCTGGACCTGATGACCAACACCCTGTTCGCCTCGCCGGTCTACAAGGGCTACGGCGCGTCGATCGCCCAGAACCGCTACGAGCCCCCGGGCTTCATCCTCAAGCTCGGCGCCAAGGACGTGCGGCTCGCCCTCCAAGCCGCGGAGGGTGCGGGTGTGCCGATGCCCTTCGCCAGCGTCCTGCGCGACGGCCTGATCGAGGCGATCAGCTACGGCGACGGCGAGAAGGACCTCGCCGCCCTGGCGCGCGTCTCGGCCCGGCGTGCGGGGCGGTAGCGGGCTACCGGAGGGTCGCGCCCGCGACCCTCGTCCTACAGCCCGTAGCGGGCGAAGGCCGCGCGCTCCTCGACGGCCGCGACCGCGCCCTCGGCGAGCCCGATCCCGGCCTCGATCCCGCCCGGAGCGCCTCCCCGGCGCAGCAGGCGGGAGAGCAATCCGCCCCGGGCCTCGGCCACGAGCCGGAGGTCGACCTTCTCGCCGAAGCGCGCGCGCGTTGCGGTGCGCACGTCGCCGAGCGCATCGACGAGGCCGAGCGCCAGCGCCTGCCGCCCGGTCCAGACCGCGCCGGTGAACAGGTTCTCGGCCTTCGACAGGCCGGGGCGGCGAGCGGTGACGAGGCCGGTGAACAGGTCCTGCACGTCGGCCTGGATGCGCTTCAGGCGCTCCACGTCGGCGGGATCCTCGGGGCGGAACGGGTCGAGCATCGACTTCGCCTCGCCCTGCGTGTGGACGCGACGCTCGACGCCGAGCTTTTCCAGCAGGCCGTGAAAGCCGAACCCGGCCGAGACCACGCCGATGGAGCCGACGATCGACGTCGGATCGGCGACGATCTCGTCGGCCGCGCACGCGATCATGTAGCCGCCGGACGCCGCCACATCCTCCACGAAGGCGATCACCGGCAGGCTCTTCTCGTCGGCCAGCGCCCGGATGCGCCGGTGGATCAGGTGCGACTGTGCGGGCGAGCCGCCGGGGGAGTTGATGACGATCGCCACCGCCTTGGCCCCGGGCATGCCGAAGGCCCGCTCCAGGCTGCCCGCGACGCCGCCGATCGAGAGGCCCGGGCGGAGCGGCGAGACCGCCCCGATGGTCCCGGAGAGCCGCACCACCGCGACCCGCGGGCGGCGGTCCCGGAAGCGGCGGGGCAGGAGAGTTCGGACGGAGTCGAGGAACGCGAACGCCATGGAGATCTTGCGCGGCTCGTCGAAGGCCGGGCAGGGGACGGCCCGGATGCGTCTTTTGCAAACTGGGCGTTTCTTAACCCCGTGCAAGGGTCGTGCGGCTGCGCAGTCACACCGGATCGAACCGTTTGCCGACCTTGGCCGTTTCAGGCGACGGTGCGAGCCTCGTGCCGGCCCGGATCCGCTGGACTCGGACGGGTGCTCACACGGGAGAGAAACGATGCGACCCTGGCCAATCCTGGTCCTCCTCGCCGCCCTGCTCGGCGGGCTGGCGAGCGTGCCCGCGCGCGCGGCGCCCCTTCCGGTCCCGGCGACCGCCGACGCTGCGGCACCCGCCCCCGCGGTGCAGCAGGCCCGCTGGCACTACCGCCGCCACTGGCACCGGCGCCATCACTGGCGGCGCCACTGGCATCATCGACATCATTGGCACCGTCGCCACCATTGGCGCCGGCACCATTGGCACCGCCACTACGGTTTCCGTCGCCACTACGGTTTCCGTCGCCACTACGGCTACCGGCATCACGGCTACCGACACCACGCGTTCCGCGGCCGCGCCGTGGGCCACCGCCATCTGACGTTCTACTGAGCGAACCGACCTGCGTCCCGACCCCCGAGCGGGCCGGGACGCGCCCCTGTCGGCGACCTTGCGGGCGGCCTCGGAAAACCTTATTTAACCGTCTGATATCACTGCTCTTCCGCAAGGCCGGTCCGGCGCATCGCGCGCCGCGCTCGGGCCGCGAGCATCGCCCTTTCGGGCTTCAGAACGGAAATCGACTTGGCCGAGAACGATCCGACTGGCGCCGCCCCACCCGCCAGCGACATCCGCCCCGTCTCCATCACCGACGAGATGCGCCGCTCCTACCTCGATTACGCCATGAGCGTGATCGTGAGCCGGGCGCTTCCCGACGCGCGCGACGGGCTCAAGCCGGTGCACCGGCGCATCCTCTACTCCGCCTTCGAATCCGGGCACCTGCCCGAGCGGAAATACGTCAAGTCGGCGCGCATCGTCGGCGACGTGATCGGTCTCTACCACCCGCACGGCGACCAATCGATCTATGACGCCCTGGTGCGGATGGCGCAGGACTTCTCCATGCGCCTGATGCTCATCGACGGGCAGGGCAATTTCGGCTCGGTGGACGGCGATCCGCCGGCCGCCATGCGCTACACCGAATCGCGGCTGGCCAAGCCCGCGACCGCGCTGCTCACCGACATCGACAAGAACACCGTCGATTTCGGACCGAACTACGACGAGTCGCGCGAGGAGCCGACCGTCCTCCCCGCCCGCTTCCCGAACCTGCTGGTCAACGGCGCCGGCGGCATCGCGGTCGGCATGGCGACCAACATCCCGCCGCACAATCTCGGCGAGCTGATCGACGCCTGCGTGGCCCTGATCGACGAGCCGGGGCTGACCATCGAGCAGCTCACCGAGATCGTGCCCGGGCCGGACTTCCCGACCGGCGGCATGATCCTGGGCCGGGCCGGCACGCGGCAGGCCTACGCGACGGGCCGCGGCTCGGTGATCATGCGCGCCAAGTCGCATGTCGAGGAGCTGCGCAAGGAGCGCGAGGCGCTGATCTTCACCGAGATCCCCTACCAGGTGAACAAGGCGACGCTCGTCGAGAAGATCGCCGAGCTGGTGAAGGAGAAGCGCGTCGAGGGCATCTCCGACCTGCGCGACGAATCCGACCGGACGGGCATGCGTATCGTCGTCGAGATCAAGCGCGACGCCATGGCCGACGTGGTGCTGAACCAGCTCTACCGGTTCACGCCGCTGCAGAGCTCCTTCGGCTGCAACATGGTGGCGCTGAACGGCGGCCGCCCCGAGCTGATGAACCTGAAGGACCTGCTCCAGGCCTTCGTGGATTTCCGCGAGGAGGTCGTCTCCCGCCGGACCAAGTTCCTGCTCGGCAAGGCCCGCGAGCGCGCCCACGTCTTGTGCGGCCTCGCCATCGCGGTCGCCAACATCGACGAAGTCATCCGGCTGATCCGGACCTCGCCCGACCCGAACTCGGCCCGCGAGGCCCTGATGGCCCGCGACTGGCCGGCCCACGACATCGCGCCGCTGATCGCGCTCGTGGACGACCCGCGCCACCGCGTCGCCGAGGACGGGACCTACCGCCTGTCCGAGACCCAGGCCCGCGCCATCCTCGACCTGCGCCTGCAGCGCCTGACGGCTCTGGGCCGCGACGAGGTCGGCGACGAGCTGAAGACGCTGGCCGACGAGATCGCCGACTACCTCGACATCCTGCGCTCGCGCGCCCGCATCCAGGGGATCGTCAAGGGCGAGCTCGCCGAAGTCCGCGAGCAGTTCGCCACCCCGCGCCGGACCGAGATCGTCGACTTCGACGGCAGCGTCGAGGACGAGGACCTGATCGCCCGCGAGGACATGGTCGTGACCGTGTCGCACGCCGGCTACGTGAAGCGCGTGCCGCTCTCGACCTACCGGGCCCAGCGCCGGGGCGGGAAGGGCCGCTCCGGAATGGCGACCCGCGACGAGGATTTCGTCACCCGCCTGTTCGTGGCCAACACCCACACGCCGGTGCTGTTCTTCTCCAGCCAGGGCCAAGCCTACAAGGAGAAGGTCTGGCGCCTGCCGATGGCCGCCCCGAACGCACGGGGCAAGGCTCTGGTGAACATCCTGCAATTGCAGGACACCTCCGAGCGCATCACCACGATCATGCCGCTGCCCGAGGATGAGGCCTCTTGGGAGACGCTGGACGTGATGTTCGCGACCGCGCGCGGCAACGTCCGGCGCAACAAGCTCTCGGACTTCACCACGGTGAACCGCAACGGCAAGATCGCCATGAAGCTCGATCCGGGCGACCACATCGTCCACGTCGAGATCTGCCGGCCGGACCAGAACGTGCTGCTGACCACGGCGCTCGGCCAGTGCATCCGCTTCCCTGTCGAGGACGTGCGCGTGTTCAAGGGCCGCGACTCGACCGGCGTCCGCGGCATCCTGCTGGCCAAGGACGACCGGGTCATCTCGATGACCATCCTGAACGCCTTCGACGCTACCGCGGAAGAGCGGGCCGGCTACCTGAAGATGCGCCGCGCCGTGACCGGCGAGGCGGAGGAGAACGGCGACGCGGAGCCCGAGGACGGCGCCGAGGCGGCGGCCATCTCGCTCGACCGCTACAACGAGATGGGGGGCGCCGAGCAGTACGTGCTGACCCTGTCGGAGCGGGGCTTCGGCAAGCGCTCCTCGTCGTTCGAGTACCGGACCTCGGGGCGCGGCGGGAAGGGCATCACGGCGATGCGGGTCAACGCCCGCAACGGCAGCCTCGTGGCGTCTTTCCCCGTCGAGGCCTCCGACCAGATCATGCTGGTCACCGACGGCGGCCAGCTGATCCGCGTGCCGGTTGACGACATCCGCATCGTCGGCCGCGCCTCGCAGGGCGTGACGGTGTTCAACACCGCCAAGGACGAGAAAGTCGTCTCGGTTGAGCACATCGAGGGCGAGGACGAGGGCGCCGAGGGCGGCCCCGAGGGCGGCGAGGAGGCCTGAGGCGCCGCCCGGTTCCGTCCGGCGCGAAAATGCTCTAGGTCGGGCCCTAATGACCCGCACTGCCCTCTACGCCGGCTCGTTCGATCCGGTCACGAACGGCCATCTCGACGTGATCCGCCAGGCCTGCCGGCTGGTGGACCGCCTCGTGATCGCCATCGGCGTCCATCCCGGCAAGGCGCCGCTGTTCTCCGCCGAGGAGCGTGCGGCGCTCCTCACCGAGACCTGCGGGCCGGTGGCCCAGGCCGAAGGCGCGGCGCTGGAGATCGTGACCTTCAACGATCTCGCCGTCTCGGCCGCCCGGCGCTGCGGCGCCGCGATCTTCATCCGTGGCCTGCGCGACGGCACCGATCTCGACTACGAGATGCAGCTCGCCGGCATGAACGGCGCCATGGCGCCCGAGGTGCAGACCGTGTTCCTGCCCGCCTCGACGCAGGCGCGCCCGATCACCGCGACGCTGGTGCGCCAGATCGCCGGCATGGGGGGCGACGTCTCGCCCTTCGTCCCTGCCGCCGTGGCCGCGCGCCTCCGGCAGCGCTTCGCCGCCAATTCCTGACCCCGGAAGGACTTCGATGAACCGACGCCACGCCCTCCTCGCGCTCGCCCTCACGCTCGGCACCGCCACGGCCGCCCAGGCCGCCGACGCCAACACGGTCTACCTGCAGACCAAGGACGGGCGGATCACCATCGAGCTGCGGCCGGACCTGGCGCCCAAGCACGTCAAGCAGATCAAGACGCTGGTCTCCCAGGGCTTCTACAACGGCCTGAAGTTCCACCGGGTCATCGACGGCTTCATGGCCCAGACCGGCGACCCGAAGGGCAACGGCACCGGCGGCTCCAGCCTGCCCAACATCCCGGCCGAGTTCTCGAAATCGGCCCAGTTCCGCCGTGGCACGGTCGGCATGGCGCGCTCGCAGGATCCGAACTCGGCGAACTCGCAGTTCTTCCTCTGCCTCGGCGATGCGCCGTTCCTGAACGGCCAGTACACGGTCGTCGGCAACGTCACCGACGGGCTCGACGTCCTGGACAAGATCAAGAAGGCCTCGCCCGGCGCCCCCGGCGGCGCTGTGCAGGATCCCGACAAGATCGTCAGCATGACCCTCGCCGAGAAGGGCAAGTAGCGGCCGCATGCCGGGCTGGCGCGCCGCCGCGATCCTCCTGTTGAGCCTGGGTCCGGCGCAGGCCGAGACCTATGAGGGCAGCCCCTTCTACGGCTACGCCTTCGAGCCCGGCGGCGGCTATCCCTTGAGCCTGCCGCAGACCCTGCGGGCGACGGTCGCTGTGCCGGTGTCGCGGATGGCGACGAAGCCCGCCGATACCCTGGACGAGCTCTACCCGGCGCTGGCCGCCTGCTGGCAGGTTCCGGCAGGGCTCGGGCCGCTGAAGGCTGAGCCCGAGGATATCGAGATCACTGCGCGCTTCGCCCTCCGGCGGGACGGCAGCCTGATCGGCGCGCCGCGCATCACCTACGCGGCGGGCGTCGCGGGCGACCAGCGGGCGATTCTCGTGCGCGGGACCGTGGACGCGCTGGCGCGCTGCACCCCGGTCCACCTGACGCGGGGCCTCGGCCGGGCGATTGCGGGCCGGCCGGTGGCGCTGCGCTTCGTCTACCGCCCGCCGGCCTGAGCGCCGGCGATCGACGTCACGGGCGCTGGCCGGATCCGGCGGGCGCCGATACAGTTCCCTCAACCGGAAGGATAGACTTATGGCCGACAACGAAACCATCGTGCTGGAGACCACCAAGGGCCGCGTCGTGATCGCGCTGCGGCCCGACCTCGCCCCGGGCCACGTGGAGCGCATCAAGACGCTCGCCGCGCAGGGCTTCTACGACGGCGTGCCGTTCCACCGGGTGATCGACGGGTTCATGGCCCAGACGGGCGACCCGACCGGCACCGGCTCGGGCGGCTCCGACCTGCCGGACCTGAAGGCCGAGTTCAACGCCGAGCCGCATGTGCGCGGCACCTGCTCCATGGCGCGCACGAACTTCCCGCACTCGGCGAACTCGCAGTTCTTCATCTGCTTCGACGACGCCCGCTTCCTCGACAAGCAGTACACGGTCTGGGGCAAGGTCGTGGAAGGCATGGACGTGGTCGACACGATCAACAAGGGCGAGCCGCCGCGCTCGCCGGACAAGATCGTGAAGGCGACCGTCGCGTCGGCTTGAGTTCGGATCAAGCCTGACGTCTGAAGCCATCTCTCGATGGCTTCGGCTCCGCCGTCCTTGCGAGCGGAGCGAAGCAATCCGGTCAGCACGACACCCTCAGTCGCGCTGCCCCGGGGTCACTTCGCTGTGCTCGTGATGACGGCGGAACCGCATCACCCTCGGTCGAGGGCTTCCGCCGCCGACAGATCCGCCGGCGTGTTGATGTTGAGGAACGGATCCACCGGCTCCGCCGGCCAGGATGCCACCGCCGCCCCGTGGCGCGCGATGAAGCCGCCGACGCGCCGCTCGCCCCGTTCGAGATAGTCCCGAAGCGCGCCGCGCAGAGCCGTCGGCCAGAGCGCGATCGTGTAGTGCTGCCGTTCGCCCGAGGCCGCGAGGGCGATGCCGGCCTCGGATCCGGCGGCCTCCAGCCGCACCACCAGATCCCCCGGCAGGAACGGCGCGTCGCCCGACACGCTGACCACCCGCGCGACACCCTGCGCGGCGGCGTGCTCCAACCCGGCGAGGATGCCGGCGAGCGGCCCCGGCTGGTCCGGCACGGGGTCCGGCAGGATCGGCCCGGGGAACCCGGTGAACCGCGCCGGGTCGCCGTTGGCGCTGAGCGCCAGACCGGCCCCGCATTGCGGCGCGAGCCGTTCGACCACCCGCTCCAGCAGGGTCCGCCCGCCGAGGCGCAGCAGCGGCTTGTCGCCGCCGCCCATCCGCCGCGCCTGGCCGCCGGCCAGGATCAGGCCCAGGACCGGCGCGGGATCGGCCGCCGGCGCCACGGCCTCACTCGAAGACGATCTTCGGCGCCGTCCGCCCGGCCGGCGCGCCGGACAGGTTCGCCCAGAGCTGGGCGGCGATATCGCGGTAGACCTTGGCGTGCGGCCCCTCGGGATCGGTCGCGACCACCGGCCGGCCGGAATCCGAGGTCTCGCGGATCGCCATGTTCAGCGGCACCTCGCCGAGGAACGGCACGCCGAGGCGCTGCGCCTCGTTCCGCGCGCCGCCATGCCCGAAGATGTGCGAGGCGTGGCCGCAATGCGGGCAGACGAAGGTCGCCATGTTCTCGATCACGCCGAGGATCGGTACCGCGACCTTCTTGAACATGGTCACGCCGCGCCGGGCGTCGATCAGCGCGAGGTCCTGCGGGGTCGAGACGATCACGGCGCCGGAGAGCGGCGTCGCCTGCGCCATGGTGAGTTGCGCGTCGCCGGTGCCGGGCGGCATGTCGACAAGCAGCACGTCGAGTTCGCCCCAGAGCACGTCGCGCAGCATCTGAGTGATCGCCGACTGCACCATCGGGCCGCGCCAGATCATCGCCGTCTCGGGCTCGATCAGGAAGCCGATCGACATGACCTTGAGGCCGTAGCCGACCATCGGCTCCATGGCCTTGTTGTCGACGACATTCGGCTTGCCCGACAGCCCGAACAGCTTCGGCACGGACGGTCCGTAGATATCGGCGTCGAGGAGGCCGACCTTCAGCCCCTGGGCCTGGAGCGCCAGGGCGAGGTTGCAGGCGGTGGTCGACTTGCCGACGCCGCCCTTGCCGGAGGCGACCGCCACGATGTGGCGCACGCCCGCGATCTGCGGGCCCTGGTTCGGCGGCGCGCCGGGTCGCGGCGGCGCGACCGGCGGCGGCGTCACGGGGCGGGGGGCGGCGCCGCTCTGGGCCGGGTGGCTCTGGTTCCGCTCGGAGGTCAGGCTGGCGAACACGCCCGAGACGCCCGGCATCTGCAGCACCCTGCCCTCGGCCTGCCGCCGTACCGGCTCGAACCGCTCGGCCTCGCTGGGATCGACCAGGATCGAGAACATCACGCGGCTGTTCGGATCGACCACGACCTGAGAGAGCCGTCCCGAGCCGGGCAGGGTGGTGCCGGCGGCATCGACGGTGACGTCGGCAAGCGCCTTCAGCACGTCGTCGCGGGTGATCGCCAAAATCGTTCTCCACCGGGGCAAGCAGGTATGCCAGTGCATGTAGCCGAGCGGGCCGAGAACACCAGACCCCGGGCCCGCAATCGGCGCCGGCGCCGGCGGCCTGCGTCCCCGTGGCCGTCCCGGCCGCCCGCTTCGCGTTCAGTGCGGGCGGGCGACGAGGTTGCACGCTTCCATGGGGCCACGCACCACGCTCCCGTCTCCGCGCCGGTAGACCCCGTGGCGCAGGCGGCGGCAGCCGAGGGGGCCGCGCAGGCGCTTCACGCGCTCGATATGGACGCTGCCGTAGCGCCGGTTCGAGAAGTCGTGGCCGCCGATGCGCACGCCCGGGCCGAAGCGCACCTCGGCGGCGGCCGGCAGCGCGCAGAGCGCGCAGAGCGCCAGCGCCGCCGCGCACCCCAACCTCCGAACACCTCGCATCCGAACCTCCTCACCGCACGGGGAAGCTGAACCAACCGGAGACTGATCCGTTGTCGGGGCAGCCTTCGGCCGGGGCATCCTCCGGAGACCCCGCCGGGACCGAAACGACGCGTAGGAGACCACTTTCATGCATCAGGGCAACCACCGCGACCACGAGGGCGCGAAGAAGCTGTTCGAGCTCATCAAGGACGTGAAGATCGCCATGATGACCACCGTCGATTCCGACGGCACGCTCAACAGCCGCCCGATGTGGAACAACGACGCCGACGAGAACGGCGACCTGTGGTTCTTCACCAAGCTGCACTCGCCCAAGACGGCCGAGATCAGCAAGGACAACCAGATCAACCTGGCCTACTCCGACCCGTCCAGCCAGAACTACGTCTCGGTGGCCGGCAAGGCCGAGATTGTCCGCGACCAGTCGATCATCGATGCCAAGTGGAATGAGAGCCTGAAGACCTGGTTCCCGAACGGCAAGAACGATCCGGAGGTTGCGCTGATCCGCGTCCACCCGGAGAAGGGCGAGTACTGGGACAGCCCGAACAGCACGATGCTGCACCTCTACGGCTACGTGAAGGCCTCGCTCACCGGCGAGAGCCCGAAGACCGAGACCAAGAAGGTCGACCTCGCCTGACATTCCGGTTTCAGGAAACGGGCTTTTCGCGGGCGGTTTCCGGAAGGAGGCCGCCCGTCTTCTTGACGTCCGCGGTGCCGGCATGCGCTCTGCGCGATCGAGGCGCGGCAGAGTCCCAAAAGAATGCTCGATCTGGCGAAGCGGGTTTACGATCACAGCTTCCGCATCGACCCGATCGTGCGGTCGCTGCTCGACACGGACTTCTACAAGCTGCTGATGGCGCAGACGATCCTGCGCCGGCATCCCGACATCCAGACTACCTTCGGCATCACCAACCGCACGCGGCGCATCCGCATCGCCGACGAGGTCGATGCCGGGCTGCTGCGGGAGCAGCTCGACCACGCCCGGACGCTCCGCCTCAGCAAGGGCGAGATCACGTGGCTGCGCGGCAACGTGTTCCGCGGCCAGGGGCGCATCCTGGGACCGGAATTCGTGAGCTGGTTCGAGGATTTCCAGCTCCCCGAATACGAGCTCGCCGTCCATGACGGCCAGTACGAGCTGACCTTCCACGGTCCCTGGGTCGAGACCACGATGTGGGAGGTCCCGGCGCTGGCGATCCTCAACGAGCTGCGGGCCCGGGCCGTGCTGCGGGGCCTCGGCAAGCTCGACCTGCAGGTGCTCTACGCCCGCGCCATGACCCGGGTCTGGGAGAAGATCCAGCGCCTTCAGAAGCTGCCGGACCTGTCGGTGGCGGATTTCGGCACCCGCCGTCGCCACGGCTTCCTGTGGCAGGACTGGTGCGTGCAGGCCATGGCCGAGGGCCTCGACGGCGCGTTCCTCGGCACCTCCAACTGCCTGATCGCGGCCCGGCAGGAGGTCGAGCCGGTGGGCACGAACGCCCACGAGCTGCCGATGGTCTACGCCGCGCTGGCCGAGGACGACGCGGCGCTCGCCGCCGCGCCCTACGCGGTGCTGGCCGACTGGCAGGAAGACTACGGCGGCAACCTTCTGGTGATCCTGCCCGACACCTACGGCACCACCGGCTTCCTGGCGAACGCCCCCGACTGGGTGAGCGGCTGGACCGGCATCCGCATCGACTCCAAGGACCCGATCGAGGGTGGCGAGGAGGTGATCCGCTTCTGGCAGGCGCGCGGCCACGACCCGCGGGACAAGCTCGCGATCTTCTCCGACGGACTCGACATCGACGAGATCGAACGCATCCACGCACGGTTCCACGGCCGCATGCGCATCGGTTACGGCTGGGGCACGCTGCTCACCAACGATTTCCGTGGGCTGCTGCCGGATGGCAAACTCGACCCGGTCTCCATCGTCTGCAAGGTCACGGAGGCCGACGGCCGGCCGACCGTGAAGCTCTCCGACAATCCCACCAAGGCGCAGGGGCCGGCCGAGGAGGTCGCGCGCTACCGGCGGGTCTTCGGCGTGGGCGAGCAGGAGGCGCTGCCGGTGGTGGTGTGAAGGGGTGTCAGACCCGCCGCGGTGAAACACGGAGGCTGACGATCCCGGGATGAATTCATTATCATGTCGGCCAATCGGAGCCGCTCGGAGGCGGTCCTGCCTGGGAGAACGCCATGCCGATGAATCGCCGCTCGCTCATCGGGGCCGCGGGCCTCGCCCTGACGGCGCCCGCCCTTCAGGGGGCACAGGCCGCCGAGGCGGCCAAGCCGGCTCCCAAGGCGCCCCCGCCGCCGGTGACGAAGACCCTGGCGCAATGGATCCTGTCGTCCTCCTACGACACGCTGCCCGATCCCGTCCGCCGCGAGGGCGTGCGCAGCTTCCTCAACTGGGTGGGTGTGGCGATCGGCGGCTCGCATCACGAGACCGTGGACGTGGCGGTCTCGGCGCTGCAGCCATTCTCGGGGCCGCCGCAGGCGGGCCTGTTCGGCCGGACCGAGCGGTTCGACATCATGAACGCCGCCTTCCTCAACGGCGTGTCGAGCCACATCTTCGACTTCGACGACACCCACCTGAAGACCATCATCCACCCGGCCGGCCCGGTCGCCTCGGCGATCCTGGCCTACGCGGCGATGAAGCCGGTCTCCGGCAAGGACTTCCTCGACGCCCTGGTGGTCGGCATCGAGGCCGAGTGCCGGATCGGCAACGCCGTCTACCCGAACCACTACGATGCCGGCTGGCACATCACCGGCACCGCGGGCGTGTTCGGAGCGGCCGCCGCCGCGGGTAAGCTGATGGGGCTCACCGAGCAGCAGATGATCTACGCGCTCGGCCTCGCCGCCTCGCAGCCGGTTGGCCTGCGCGAGTCGTTCGGCTCCATGAACAAGAGCTTCAACCCGGGCCGCGCCGCGTCCAACGGCCTGTTCGCGGCGATCCTGGCCGCGAAGGGCTTTACCTCGTCGGACGGGATGATCGAGGCCAAGCGCGGCTGGGCCAACACGATCTCCACCAAGCAGGACTGGTCCGAGATCACCGACGGCCTCGGCACCCGCTACGAAGCGCAGCTCAACACCTACAAGCCCTTCGCCTGCGGGATCGTCATGCACCCGACGATCGACGCCGCGATCCAGATCCGCGACGAAG
Source organism: Methylobacterium sp. A49B (assembly GCF_053346215.1). Lineage (NCBI taxonomy): Bacteria > Pseudomonadati > Pseudomonadota > Alphaproteobacteria > Hyphomicrobiales > Methylobacteriaceae > Methylobacterium > Methylobacterium sp. A49B. The sequence continues at coordinate 4,410 of NZ_JBKFBO010000068.1, read as the reverse complement.
ACCACGTCAAGCCGGAGGACATCAAGCGCGTCGACCTGAAGGTCCACCCGCTGGTGCTGGAATTGACCGGCAAGACCGCGCCGAAGACCGGCCTGGAGGGCAAGTTCAGCATCTACCACGCCGCCGCGGTGGCCTTCGTGGAGGGCGCGGGCGGCGAGAAGCAGTTCAGCGACCGGGCGGTGAACGACCCGCGGGTGGTTGCGCTCCGGCAGAAGGTGGTCCCGGTGATCACCCCCGGCATCGACGCCGCGCAGGTCGACATGACCGTGACGCTGAATGACGGGCGAACCGTCCACCGGCACATCGAGCACGCCATCGGCAGCGTCGAGAAGCCGATGTCGGACGCGCAGCTGGAGGCGAAGTTCGCCGACCTCGCGGCGGGCGTTCTTCCGGAGGCGCAGGCCAAGCGGGTGATGCAGCTGTGCTGGTCGCTACCCGAGCTCAAGGATGCGGGCGAGGTGGCGCGGGCCGGCGTCGCGGGGGCGTAACGGCTCCGTGAACGCTGCGGGATCGTTTTCGGCCCCCATGCCGTTCCCCGTCCGCGAGGCTCCCGTCGATCCCGGCGGCCGCCCGCGCGTGGCGTTCGGGACGCGGGTTACGGTATGGGCACGAGAACCCCGGTCGGGGTCGAACCGGCAGCGCGGCCCGGAACGCCGCTGATCCCGCCGCGGCCGACTCGCGTGGCCGCCGCCGAGACGCCGCGGGCCGCCATGGCGTCGCCGGTGGTGGTCGGCGCCACGATCATTGCGGCCCTCTATTTCGGCCGCGACATCTTCATCCCGATCGCGATCGCCCTGCTCCTGTCCTTCGTGCTGACGCCGCTGGTGAACCGCCTGCGGCGCCTGCGCCTGCCGCGGCTGGTGGCGGTGGGGATCAGCGTCCTGCTGACCGTGGGCATCGTGGCGGCGCTCGCAACGCTGATCGGGATCCAGGCCGCCGATCTCGCCAGCGACGTCCCGCGCTACCGGACGACGATCGAGCGCAAGGTCGAGGGCTTGCGCGACTCCCCCGTCGGCCACGTGACCGCGTACGTGGCCAATATCGGGCGGGCGCTGCACGGCGGCGCCAAGGAGGCCGGCGACGCGGAGACGCCGAAGCCCGCTCCGCCGCCGCAGCCGCGTCCGGAGCAGGCGCAGTCCCCGAAGCCCGTCCTCGTCGAGGTCGCCGCGTCCCAACCGGGTTCGCTGGAGATGCTCTCCACGGTGCTCACGCCGGTGATGCATCCCCTGGCCACCGTCGGCATCGTCTTCGTGGTGCTGCTGTTCGTCCTGATGCAGCGCGAGGATCTGCGCGACCGCATGATCCGTCTGGCCGGATCGAGCGACCTGCACCGCACCACCGTGGCGATGGACGACGCCGCCAAGCGGCTGAGCCGCTATTTCGTGGTGCAGCTCGCCCTCAATGCCGGCTTCGGCATCGTGATCGGCATCGGCCTCTACCTGATCGGCGTGCCGAACCCAGTGCTGTGGGCGATCTTCTCGGCCCTGATGCGCTTCGTGCCGTATCTCGGCGCCGTCCTGTCGGCGATCCTGCCGATGGCGCTCGCCGCCGCGGTCGATCCCGGCTGGAACATGATGATCGCCGTGGCGATCCTGTTCATCGTGCTCGAGCCGCTCACCGGCCAGGTGTTCGAGCCGATCTTTTATGGGCAGTCCACCGGGCTCTCGCCCTTCGCGGTCCTGGTCTCGGCCCTGTTCTGGACCTGGCTCTGGGGCCCGGTCGGCCTGCTGCTCTCGACGCCGCTGACCGTCTGCCTCGTTGTGCTGGGCCGCTACGTCGAGCACCTGGAGTTCCTGGACGTGCTGTTCGGCGACCGGCCGGCGCTGACGCCGGTGCAGAACTTCTACCAGCGGATCCTCGCGGGCGATTCCGAGGAGGTGCTGGGCCATGCCGAGCTGATCCTGCAGCAATGCTCGCTCTCGTCCTACTACGACGAGGTGGTCCTCAAGGCGCTGGAACTCGCCGCCCGGGATGCCGCCCGGGGCGTGCTGACCGCGCGCCAGAAGGCGGCGATGCGCGCCGCCCTGGCCGAGCTGATCGCCGACCTTTCCGACCGGAGCGACGCGGTCATGGGCGCGGCCAACGAGGGCGAGGAGGGGGCCTGCAGCCCGCTGCCCATGGGCCCGGCCCCGGAGGCGCTGCCCGCCGCCTGGACGCGCCAGGGCGCGGTGCTGTGCGTCGCCGGACGGGGCTTCCTGGACGAGGCCGCCTCCGCCATCCTCGCGCAGATCCTGGAGAAGCGCGGCCTCGGCGTCCGCACGGTCCCCTTCGCCGAGACGGCCGCGGTGCGGATCGGGCGGTTCGAGGCGGGTCCGGCCCGCATGGCCTGCGTGGTCTCCCTCGCCCTCGACGGCGAGCCGACTCACCTGCGCCGGCTGATCCGCCGCCTCGAGGGCCGGATCCCCGGCGTGCCGATCCTGCTCGGGCTCTGGCTGACCCAGGAGGCGGAGGCCGACCGCGGTGCCGGCGGATCGGGGCATGCGGCGGAGGCGGACGGGCAGGTGCATTCGCTGCGCGAGGCCGTCGAGGCGGTGCTGGCCGCCGCGCAGGCGGACGCCGCTCCGGCCGGGACCGGGGCGGAGGCCGCGCCGGGACCGAGGCCGGAAGCGCAGGACGCAGCGCCGCGCGAAGCGGCGCCGGCCGGGGCATGAGCCAGAGGAGCTCCGAACTCGGGTTAACGAGACCCGGCCCCATCTCAGAGGGACAATCCCGTCATTCCGGGACTGCGGAGCAGGGCCCGGAATCCGGATCCGCACCGCGCGCTTGGCGAGGCATGGTCGGCGGCTCTGGATTGCCCGCCTCCGGCGTGCCCCTTCGGGTCCGGGCTCGCCTGCGGCGCCCCGGACTGACGGCGTGGTCGTTACGCGGCAGTTGTCACACGGAAGAGGGGCAACCCATGAACCCGCGTTCGCAGCTCTCATGATCCGGGGAGGGGGCTTGACGGGCAGGGGGCGCCCCGATTTCGTCGGGTACCGGCGGCCCGGCCGGGCGATCTTCGGGCGGAACAGGAAAGAGAGCCGATGAGCGTCGTCGAACTCGGGCGGTTCATGGACGACCTCGCGGACGCGTCCGGGAAGGCAATCGTGCCGTTCTACCGCGCCCAGTTCAGCCTCGACGACAAGTCCGGCGGCGGGGCGCCCTTCGATCCGGTCACCGAGGCCGACCGGGCGGCCGAGATCGTCCTGCGGGCGATGATCGGCCAGACCTTTCCGGGGCACGGGATCCTGGGCGAGGAATTCGGCTCCGAGCGCACCGACGCCGAGTGCGTCTGGGTCCTCGATCCGATCGACGGCACCCGCGCCTTCATCGCCGGCCTGCCGACCTGGGGTACCCTGATCGGGCTGACCCACAACGGCGTGCCGGTGCGCGGGATGATGCACCAGCCCTACCTCGCTGAGCGGTTCACGGGGGACGGGCACAGCGCGAAGCTCCGCACGCCGTCGGGCGAGCGGACCCTGCGCACGCGCCGCTGCGGAGACCTCGGGCAGGCGATCCTGGCGACCACGGACCCCCGGCTGTTCGCGGCCGGCGAGGAAGCCGAGCGCTTCCGGTCGCTGGAGGGCCAGGTGCGGATGTCCCGATACGGCGCGGATTGCTACGCCTACTGCATGCTGGCGGCCGGCCAGATCGACCTCGTGGTCGAGGCCGGGCTGAAGCCCTACGACATCGTCGCGCTGATCCCGATCGTCGAGGGGGCAGGGGGGCGAGTCACGGCCTGGGACGGGGGCTCGGCGGCGGGCGGCGGGCGGGTCGTGGCGGCCGGCGATCCGCGGCTGCACGCGGCGGCGCTCAAGGTGCTGAACCCGTGAGGCGGGAGACGCATGCGATCGTCTCGGTCGGCGACACGCGATCCGATCGAGACGACGCGCGCCCTCCCTCCCTGCGCAGAGGGGGGAGGAAGGGCGCTGCGGCTCCGATCCATGACCGGAACCCTTTCGCGTGCTGCTGAACGCGCTGATCCTGTTCACGGCCCTGTTGCCCCGCGCGGAGGCGGACGCCGATGCATGGCTGCGGGCCAGACCGCCCGCGATGACGAGCGGATCGCCCGCGGCGCCGGCACCGCCACGCTTCGACCCGGCCACCCGGTCCGTCTCCAACTGGCACGCGCAGACCGGCCAGCACCTGCTGCCGCAGGCGCTGGCCGTGACGGCCTCGCTGGCCGAGGATCCGTCCTACGTGGCCCGCTGCGTGCGGCTCAACAACGGCTGGTGCATCAAGTCGGCCCGATGGCCGGGGGAGATCGGCGCCGACGGGGAGGGCCACACCGCCTTCGCCACCCTGGATGACGGCGCCGACGCCGCGGCGAGCCTGCTGCGGCGCTACTACCGCGACTACGGCCGCCGGACGGCGCTCGCCATCGTGCGCCGCTGGGCGCCGGCCGAGTGCCGCGTCGGCTCCGCGCCCGCGCGG
>NZ_JBKFBO010000067.1:0-20745 GCF_053346215.1 Methylobacterium sp. A49B | reverse complement strand
CGCGGCTGCCCCTGGCCGGACTTCTGGCAGGGCCAGGGCAACGCAGACGCCAAGGCTGCCGTCGTGGCGGCCAAGGCGGGCGGCATCGGCCGCTTCCAGGGCGGAGCCAGCACCATGGCTGGCAGCCCGCGCTGGTGGGACGTCCAGGTCACGCCGATCCTCGACGCGGAAGGTGTTCCCGAGAAGCTGCTCTCGGTCTCCCGGGATGTCACGGTCCAGAAGGATACTGAGCGCGCCGCCGCGGCGAGCGAGGACCGCTAGCGCGGCCTGTTCACCAGCATGCATGAGGGGTTCTTCTCCGGCGAGATCCTGCGGGACGACGCGGGCCGCGCGGTCGACCTGCGTTTCCTGGAGGTCAATCCCGCCTTCGAGACCCAGTCGAGCCTGCCCGCGAACCAAACCGTGGGCAGAACCATCCGCGAGGTGATCCCAACCATCCCGCAATGGCTGATCGACATCTATGCGGGCGTGGTCGACACCGGCGAGCCCGCGACGTTCGAGGTCGCCGTGCCCGCCCTCAACCGCACCTTCGAGGCGCACGGCCACAAAGAGGCGGATCAGCGTATCGCCGTCATGTTCATCGACATTACCGAGCGCAAGCAGGCCGAAGAACGCCGCAACGCCCTGATCGAACTCGGTGACCGGCTGCGCCACGTCACCGCTAAGGCGGAGGTCGCCCCGGTCGCCGCCGAGATCCTGACGCGCACGCTAGGGCTCAGCCACGTGGGGTACGGCGATGTCGACCACGTGCGCGAGACCGTCACCATCGCTCACGATCACGTCGCGGAGGGGGTCGAGAGCCTGAACGGCGTGTACTCGTTCCGGAGCTACGGGTCTTACGTCGACGACCTCAAGGCGGGCCGGGCCGTGTTCATCGCCGACGCGACGGTCGACCCGCGCACGGCTGACGGCAGCGACGCCCTGGCTACCCTGGGTGTCCGGTCCATCGCCAATATCCCGCTGATGGAGCATGGCCAGTTCGTCACCCTGTTCTTTGCCCTCAAGGCCGACCCGCACGCGTGGACGGCTGAGGAGCAGGCTTTCCTGCGCAACGTCGCCGACCGTACCCGGGCCGCCATCGGTCGCCTGGAGGCGGAGGAGCAGCAGAGAGTGCTCAACCAGGAACTGAGCCACCGCATGAAGAACATGCTGGCCATGGTCCTCTCCATCGCGACCCAGACCCTGAAGACGGTCCCTGACCGGGAACCAGTCGAGGCGTTCGAGAAGCGCATCCACGCGCTCTCGGCGGCGCACGACGTCCTTCTGCAGCAGGAATGGACGGCGGCGCCCCTGGACGCGGTCGCCAGCGCGGTGCTGCGCACCTTCGCCCAGACCACACGGCTCAAGGTTTCTGGGCCGCAGGTCTCGCTTGGGCCGCGCGCGACCCTATCTGTCTCTCTTCTGCTGCACGAACTCGCGACCAACGCGACGAAGTACGGGGCCCTCTCCAACGATGAGGGCCACGTCGGGGTCAGTTGGCGCGTCGACGGCGATGGCGACGAAGGTGACCTGGTGCTCGACTGGGAGGAGAGCGGTGGGCCGCCCGTGAAGGAACCCGCCAGACGCGGCTTCGGCTCGCGACTGATCCGCCTCGGATTGGTCGGAACGGGCGACGTCGACCTGCGCTACGCGCCCACCGGTTTCCGGGCCGAGATGCGCGCGCCGCTCGCGCAGATCCATCAGTCCTAGGAAGCCATCATGGGACAAGCCATGCCAACGGCCTCCGCCGTGATCCTCGTGGTCGAGGACGAGCCCCTTCAGCGCATGATGGCGGTCGACCTCGTCGAGACGGCGGGGTTCGACGTGGTCGAGGCTCGCAGCGCCGACGAGGCGGTCCGCATCTTGGAGAACCGCCTCGACATCCGGGTGGTGTTCACGGACATCGACATGCCCGGCGGCGTCGACGGGATGAAGCTCGCGGCCATGATCCGTGACCGCTGGCCGCCCATCGAACTGATCATCATCTCGGGTAAGCACCGCCCCACGCCCGAGGATCTCCCGGTGCGCGGTGTGTTCTTCTCCAAGCCGTACAAGCGGGACGAGGTGACCCGAGCGCTGCGGCAGTTCGCGGCCTGATTGATCCGAACGGCAGACCTTCCAGTTCGCAGGGAGAGGACGGCCAAGTAAGCGCGGGTGATTGTCGCTTCCCTGTTCTGATCCTCCGGAATCGGACCGCTCCTTTCCACCCGGAGTCGCCCTCCCGCTTGCGACCTCATCCAATCGCCCAATCCGCCATCGATTCTTCTCCAAGGCGGACTGCGTGCCCGGTTCAACCCTTCGGTAGGACGGGTTGATACCTTACGCTCCGCTGGCCATAACGGTCGTAACGGGACATGGCCGCGGTCATGCAACGCGATGACGCCGCGCGCTCAAGGATCGATGGCCCGACCGAACTCAGCCCCGTCGACCGCAGCAGGTGGCATCCCGCTCGACAATCCGACGCTCGGGCTGTTCGAGGCCACGCCGAACCCGTACCTGCTGCTCGCCCCGGACAGCCCGGCTTACACGATTGTCGGGGTCAACGAGGCCTACCTGCAGGCTACCATGACCGAGCGGCAGGCGATCATGGGCCGGTCGATCTTCGAGGTGTTCCCCGACGATCCGGGGGCGCCGGAAGCCTTCAGCGTGCGGGATCTGCGCGCGTCGTTTGATCGGGTGCTGGCCTCGGTCCAGGTGGACCGGATGCCAGTCCACCAACATAACATCCGCCGCCCGGACGGGACGTTCGAGGAGCGGCACTGGCGGCCCTTGCAAGTGCCGGTGCTCGGCCCCGGTGGAGAGATCGTCAGCCTGATCCATTACGCCGAGGACGTGACCCAGAGCGTCCTGGATGCGCGCGTCGCGCGGACGGCGCTCGTCGCCAGCGAGGCACGTTTCCGCACGATCACCGAGACGATCGAGGCGGCCTTCGCCATCGTCGAGGTGAAGTTCGATGCCGACGACCGCCCCATCAACTACCGATTTCTGGAGGCCAACCCCGCCTTCGAGCGCCAGGCCGGCATCGACCTGCGCGGCAAGTGGGTGACCGAATTCGCGCCGAACCTGGAGCGGTTCTGGTTCGAGACCTACGGGCGCGTCGCCCTGACCGGCGAGCCGACGACTTTCGAGAGCTATGCCGAGGCGTTCAAGCGCTGGTTCGACGTGCGGGCCGTGCGCGTCGGCAAGCCCGAGGACCACCAGATCGCGATCTTCTTCAGCGACGTCACGGCGCGGCGCGAGCTGCAGGCCCGCAACCTGGCCACGCTGCAACTGAGCGACCGTCTCCGCGACGTGACCGAACCGCGTGAGATCGCGGCCATCGCGGCCGAGGTTCTGGGAGAGATCCTGCAGGCCAGCCTCGTCGGCTACGGCCAGGTCGATGCCGCGACCGCGACCATCACGGTCGAACAGGATTGGTCGGTCGCGGGGGTCAAGAGCCTGCCGTCGTTGATCCGGTCCCGCGACTACGGCAGCCACTTCGACGACCTGCTGCGGGGCAAAACGGTCGCCATCGCCGACGTGTCGCTCGATCCCCGGACCTCGGCGTTTACGGACGAGCTCAACGCCATCGGGGCACGCGCGTTCGTCAACGTACCGGTGTTCGAGCAGGGACGTCTAGTCGCCCTGCTTTACGTCGGCCAGAGCGAGCCGCGCACCTGGACGGATGACGAGCTGATCTTCATCCGCGATGTGACCGAACGTGTCCGGGTGGCCTCGGAGCGCGCGCAAGGGGAGAAGGATCTACGGGCCAGCGAGGCGCTGGCGCGTACCAACATCGAGCGCGTGCAGCTGGCGCTCGCGGCCGGCGCGATAATCGGTACCTGGCACTGGGACCTGCCCACCGACCGCTTCACGGTCGACGACGCGTTCGCCCGCTCCTTCGGCCTCGATCCGGCGCTGGGGCGCGAGGGCATCCCGCTCGCCCAGATCGTGGCGACAGTGCATCCCGACGACCAGGCGGGGCTGGCGGCGGCGATCCAGGAGGCCGTCGCCCGCGGCGGCGCCTACGCGCACCAGTACCGGGTGCGGCGGACCGACGGGCACTACTACTGGATCGAGGCGAACGGCCGCGTCGACCACGCATCGGACGGCACGCCCTTGAGCTTCCCCGGCGTGCTGCTCGACGTCGGCGAACGGCGGGCGGCGGACGTGCGCCGCGACGCGCTGCTCGCGCTGGGCGAACGCCTGCGCGAGGCGGACGACGTGCCCGCGCTGGTCCAGGCCGCCGCCGAGGTCATGGCCGGCGCGCTCGGCGCGGTTCGGGCGGGCTACGGCTTCATCGACGCGGCCGGGGAGACCGTGGACATCACGACTGACTGGTGCGCGCCGGGCGTCGATACGATCACCGGGCTGCACACGTTCCGTACCTACGGCAGCTTCAGCGACGGGCTGAAGCGCGGCGAGATCGTTGCGGTAGACGACGTCGAGGAGGATCCGCGCAGCCGCGTCACGGCCGGGGCCCTGCTCGCCATTGGGGTACGCGCGATGGTCAACGTGCCGATCATGGAACGCGGGCAGCTCGTGGGGGTCGGCTTCGTCCACCACTCACACACCCACGCCTTCACCGACGACGAGATGGCCTTCGTGCTGACGGTCGCCGACCGGACGCAGACCGCGGTGGCGCGGGTGCAGGCCGAGGCCGACCAGCGGGTGCTGAACGAGGAGATCTCGCACCGGCTCAAGAACTCCTTCGCGATGGTCCTCTCCATCGCCGGGCAGACGCTGCGCACCGTGCCCGAGCGCGCGCCCGTCGAGGCGTTCGAGCAGCGCATCCACGCGCTCTCGCAAGCTCACGACGTCCTCCTGCGCAGGAGCTGGGCGGCGGCGCCGGCCGAGGAGGTGGTGAAGGCCGTTCTCGCGAGCGCCGGGCATGGCGACCGCATCGACGTGTCGGGCCCTGAGGTCGACCTAGGGCCGCGCGCCACCTTGTCGTTGTCGCTCCTCCTGCACGAGCTTGCGACGAACGCGGCGAAGTACGGGGCGCTGTCCGTACCCGCCGGCAGGGTCGCGATAGACTGGCGGCTCGACGGAGACGGCGCGGACCGGGAGGTCACCCTCGACTGGACCGAGCGCGGCGGCCCGCCAGCCACGCAGCCCGCGAGCGGCGGCCGCAAGGGCTTCGGATCGCGTCTCATCAGCATGGGACTTGCCGGAACGGGCGGTGTCGACCTCCGTTACTCGGCGCTGGGGTTCGAGGCGACGATGCGGGCCCCGCTCGCGCAGCTGCAGCATTCCTGAGGAGTTGGGCGTGGGTCAGGCGATGCCGCCGACGAAACATGTCGTCCTCGTGGTCGAGGACGAGCCAATGCAGCGCATGATGGCCGTCGATCTTGTCGAGGACGCCGGGTACGAAGCCGTCCAGGCGATGGGTTCGAACGACGCGGTGTGCATCCTGGAGAGCCGGCCCGACATCCGCATCGTGTTCACGGACATCGACATGCCCGGGGGCCTCGACGGGATGAAGCTCGCGGCGCTGATCCGGGACCGCTGGCCACCCATCGAGCTCATCATCATCTCGGGCAAGCGCCGGCCATCGCCCGCAGACCTGCCGAAGCGAGGCGTATTCTTCTCCAAGCCGTACAAGCGTGAGGAGATCACGGCCGCCTTACGCCGTTTCGCCGCCTGAGGGATCGGGGAGGCCGATGTTCCGGACCTCCCCGAATGTCATCGACGGTCGTCGTAACGATGACCGCTTCCTCGAAGCCTCGGCAGCCGCCGATTCGCGCTGTCGCCCGCTCCGACGCTTGTCCCGCTAACCCGTCGCTCGCTTCAGCATGTATGGCAACGCCTCGACCGGGTAACTCGACCGCAGCCAGGATGACGTGGGCCTCCCTGGCGCGGACGCCCCGGCGGCGTCCTCCCTCATCCCTCGATGGCGCCGATCTGCTTGAGGATGCCGAGCTCGTCGGAAGAGCCCCACCGCTCGACCATCTTGCCGTCCACGAAGCGGCCGATCTGCATGCCGCGGACCTTGATGGCCTTCCCGGTCGGCTTGTGGCCGTTGAAGTCGCCCTGGTGCGTGCCGGTGAGCGTGTAGGCGAATGCGACGCTATCCCCGTCGGCGACGAGCTTCTTCACCTCGACCTGCATGTCGGGAAAGGCGGAGCGGAGCTGCGTGAAGAAAGCCTGGTATCCCTCGGGACCCATGTGCTGGCCCGGCGCCGGGTCGTGGTCGTGGCAGTCCGGGGCGACGACCTCGGGGAAGGCATCGAATTGACCGGCGTTGACGAGTTCGCCGAACTTTTCGGTCGCCTGGATGCTGGTCTCGCGGGACATGATGTTCCTTAGGGCTCGGGGCTGGTGAAGGCGCGCCCGGCGCCTCGACGCACGGGAAACGCCCGCTACGGTCGGACGTTGCCGACGCCACGCACGACGGGGTCGGGATGACAGACAGGCATGACGTCGGACCGTGGCGCGGTGCTTGGTCGGCCGCTGGCTAGGACGTCGTCCACGAGGGCGGCCGTAGCCGACGTGCCATGTCGCCCGTCCCTAGGTGACGTTCACCCGCACCCGATGCCAGCAGGTGCATAGGTAGCCCTTGTGGTTCCACGTCTCGTCCGGCATTGCCGGCTGCGTCTGCCCCGCCTCGTCCCAGGCGCGCACGGCGAGTTCATGCCCGCCCGGAGGCAGATCGAGGTCGGTGCTCCAGAACGTCCAGGCGAACGGGGCGTCGGCCTCGTGTTCGAGTTCGGCCTGCACCCAGGACCGGCCGCCGTTCCCGGAGACGTCGACGCGTACGACGGCCCGGTCCCCGCTCACCGCGTAGCCGCGGACCCTGTTGCTCCCCGACTTGAGGGCGGCCCCGGACCCGGGCTCGCAGATCGCCGCGTTCAGCGGCATCGTATCGATGGTGTGCCCCTTGGCCGGATCGGCGGTCTCGGCGGTCACGTCGGCCGGATACAGCTTGTAATCGCCGGCCTGGATCGGGTTGTCCGAGGGGTGGTCCTGGACGCTCAGGCGCCGAAGCCATTTGGGGCTGCGCACGCCGGCGAAGCCCGGCACCACCGCGCGGACCGGAAAGCCGTGCTCCGGCAGCAGGGCCTCGCCGTTCATGGCGTAGGCGAGCAGGGTCTCGGGCGCCATCGCCTTCGCGAGCGGGATCGAGGCCCCGTAGGGATGGCCTTCAACCGTGTCGTGGCTCTCGAAGGCGACATGGAATCCCAGGCGCTCGGCGACCCCCGCCTCGCGCAGGACATCGCCGAGCCGAACCCCGGTCCATTTCGCGGTGCCGATGGCGCCGGCGTCCCACGGGTCGCCCGATACCGGGGCGACCGCCCGCATGTCGGCGCGGCGATTGCCGGCGCACTGCATCGTGGCCATGACCGCGGTTTCGGGGAAGCGGGCACGCAGGTCCGATAGCGACAACTCAAGCATGGTGCCGGTTCCGCCATCGATGGTGAGGCGCCAGGTTGCCTCGTCGAGGTCCGGCAGGTCGCCGTGCGAGCGGACGTAGAAATCCTTCGCCGGCGTCCGGTAGGTGGCCCGCAATCGGTCGAGAGGAGGTTCGGCGTTGTAGGGCCGGTCGCCGTGGACGATTAGGCGTGCCTTGCGCTCGGTCAGGCTCGACATCGGGGCTCCCGTCCGGGTGGAGTTACGGGAGTGAACGCGTCGGCGGCGGTAAGGGTCATTCAGCGGCCAAGAGACCAGGGCGGCGGCAAGGGGCATAGCCGCTTTCGGAGGACCAACCGGCCTTGGTGCTCGTTCGCCCGGACGGTCCATCGCGTCCCGTGGGTCCACCGATCAGCTCGAGCGCCTCACGGCGTACGCATCTTCGGCGACCCGATCCAGCCGTAGGTCACCGTCCACCAAGCTGCCGAGAAGCGGACCTTTGAGGATCCGCGAAGGATGGGAAGCGAGAGTGGGGTTGGCGCCTGCTTCAGGCCCCTGCCTCCCCGATATCCGGGGGCGACGCCACCTGCGGTACCCCTCCGTCCGACCGGGTACGGAGGGGCGGACCTTCCTCAGTTGCGGGCGTTGCCGTCCCGCATCTGGCCCGTCGGCTCCTGGACATGGGCTTCCAGGAACCACAGCTGCTTGTCGACGGCCCGCGAGACCTCGGTGAACAGGTCGGCGGTGTCGGGGTCGCCCGCCTCGTCCGTCTCGTCGATGTTCTCGCGTACGGCGTTGGCGTAGGCGGCGTAACTGTCGATCAGCGCGGCGACGTGGTCGGCGATGGCGTAGATGCCGGTCGGGTAGGCGGGCAGCTTGGACGACCCCGCCACGACCTGCGCCGTCCCCAGGGCCGTGCCGCCGAGCTGCACCGCCCGCTCGGCCACCTTGTCGTTGAGGTCGCTGATCTCGGCGCGGAAACCATCCAGCATCAGGTGGATGCCGATGAACTGCGGGCCCTTGAGGTTCCAGTGGGCCTGCTTGATCGCCAGGGCGAGGTCGATGCCGTCGGCCAGCCGCGCGTTGAGGGCCTCGATGGACACCCTCTTGGCGTTTGAATTGGTGTCGTTGCGGGTCTGGTGGGTGCGCGGGGTGCTGCTCGTAGCCATGCTGGTGCTCCACTGTGTCGAGGCGGCAATTGAGGAGCGTAGGGGAGGTTCCCTTTGTCGGAGGGCGAGACGCGCGGTTCTGAGACCCCGGCCGTCCAGGCTCACGCCGGTCGGTCATGCCGCCGCCGGGGGCGGGCGAAGGTGGCGGCCCAGACGAGGCAGGCAAATGTCGAGCTTGTATCACCGGTGGCTGATGACGGGCGAGCAAGGAACTCCCATCGCAAAGCGGACTTCTCAACCGCCGCTCTCGTCGTGACCCGAGGCGGTCCCCTCGAACGATGGCGGAGCGGTACGGATGGATCTCGGCATCAGCGGACGGGTGGCCGTCGTGACAGGGGCCAAGTCGGGCATGGGTCGCTCGACCGCCGAGCATCTCTTGCGCGAGGGCGTCCACGTCGTCCTGACCGATAAGGAAGGCCCCGAGTTGCAGGCCACCGCCGCGGAGCTGTCGGCGCTGGGCCAGGTCCGTGCCGTGGAGGCGGACCTGAGCACGGCCAAGGGCATCGAGGTGCTCGCCGCCTTCGCCAACATGGCTTTCGACGACAAGCCCACCATCCTCGTCTGCGCCGCGGGCATCACCGGTGCGTCCGGCGACTTTCTCGAACTCACGGACGAGGACTGGATCGAGGCGATCCAGACCGACCTCATGGCCGGCGTGCGCGCGACCCGTGCCTTCATACCACACATGCGCAAGGCGGGTTGGGGCCGGGTCGTGCTGTTCTCCTCGGAGGACGCCGTGCAGCCCTACATTGAGGAGCTTCCATATGCGGCCGCGAAGGCCGGCGTCCTGAACCTCGCGAAAGGTCTTTCGAAGGCCTACGGCCCGGACGGCGTGCTTGTGAACGCGGTCGGCCCGGCTTTCATCGCCACGCCGATGACCGACGCGCAGATGGAGAAGAAATCGAAGGAGAAGGGTATCTCTTTCGACGAGGCGATCAAGCTGACGCTCGACGAGGAGCGTCCCGGCATCGTCGCCAAGCGCCGTGGCAAGGCGGAGGAAGTCGCGGCGGCCGTGACGTTCCTCTGCTCCGAACGTGCCAGCTTCATCACCGGCGAGTTCCTGCGGGTCGACGGTGGTTCCGTGATGGCCATGGGAACCTGAGACGCCGGCCATTCCGGCGTCCCAGCTTGGGCTGGCTTACGCGTCCTGCGTCGCGCGAGCACGCGAGGGCAGCACCCAGTTCGGCCTGATGAAGTGGCAGGTGTACCCATTGGGGATGCGCTCAAGGTAATCCTGGTGCTCCGGCTCGGCCTCCCAGAACGGCCCGGCCGGGGCGACTTCCGTCACAACCCTGCCCGGCCAGAGACCGGAGGCATCGACATCGGTGATGGCCTCTTCCGCCACCCGGCGCTGGTCGTCGTCGACGTAGAAGATGGCTGAGCGGTAGCTCAGGCCCCGGTCGTTGCCCTGTCGGTTCGGCGTGGTCGGGTCGTGGATCTGAAAGAAGAACTCCAGCATCTTGCGGAAGCTCGTCCGAGTCGGGTCGTAGACGATCTCGATGGCCTCCGCATGGGTTCCGTGGTTGCGGTAGGTCGCGTTGGGTACGTCGCCGCCGGTGTAGCCGACGCGGGTCGAAACCACGCCGTCCTGGCGCCGGATCAGGTCCTGCATGCCCCAGAAGCACCCACCGGCCAGCACGGCCCTTTCGGTTCTCATCGCAACTCCTCGATAGTCGTTTTGCTCGAACCCTGGATATGGGGACGCGAAGGGCGCCTCGCCCAGTGGCCCAGCGCCACGCCTGCGCAAGCGAGGCGATGCCGGAAGCACATCTCTCCTTTGGCGGCGCCTGGCTGATCTCGCTGCTCCGGATCAACCCAGTCTCAAGGCCACCCATTCACTATGCGGCCTCATTACCTCAGGTTGTTGCGATGCGGAACTTTGGGGTCCGAATGCGGATCTTTGCGGCGGCTATCATCCGGCATCGGCTAGCACGGTGGGCAGCAGCAAGGCGATGATGTTGGTGATAGTGATCGCCGGGTTCACGAAGAAGTCCGCGTCGCCGTAACGGCGTAGCTGTGCCTGTCGGAGGAACACGACTTTGGCCAAGCGGAAGCTTGAAGACAGCGGGAAGCGTCCGCTTACCTGCAGCCTGAGCTCCGAAGCGAACCAGCGGCTTTCGGCCACTCCCAGCCTCGTTGGCTGGCGTCACCGAACGGCTGGGTTGGGTGGAATGCCGCCTTTCTGCTTCCGGGTAGTAATCGATAAAAGCGGACACCGCCCCTGTGCCTGCTCACGAGCCTTCTCGGACGCTAGAAGCGACGCGACCGGAGGTCCGCACCCAAACAGCAGCAGACGTTCGCCGCTCCGATGTCCGTCCTCAGGCGTCGAAGCGGGCGCCAACGCGGTGCCGGTGCAGATAGTTCGGATTGAACAGAGCCGCTCGCTCCAACGCCGCCAGATCCAAGATGGTCAGACGGCGCCCCTTTACCTCAATCAGCTTCTGTCTGCGCAGCGTCTGCAGCACCCGGTTGACGTGTACCGGCGTCATGCCGATCGCGTCGGCCAGATCAACCTGTGTCAGCGGCATGTCGCAGGTGGTGCCGTGTGTCAGACCAACCCCGCGAAGGCGATAGAATACCTCGCAGAACAGGTGAGCCAGTCGCTCGACCCCGACGCGTCGTCCAAGGTTCAGCATCCACTCGCGCTGCACCGCTGCGTTCAACAGCATCTCCCAGTGTAGCGCCGGCCTCACCCGTGGGTGGACCAACAGCATCGCCTCGAAGGTCGCTGGCTGGATCTCGACCAACGTCACTGCGCTGAGCGCGCTCA
This sequence comes from Methylobacterium sp. A49B, assembly GCF_053346215.1. Classification (NCBI taxonomy): domain Bacteria; kingdom Pseudomonadati; phylum Pseudomonadota; class Alphaproteobacteria; order Hyphomicrobiales; family Methylobacteriaceae; genus Methylobacterium; species Methylobacterium sp. A49B. Next base: position 9,498 of record NZ_JBKFBO010000067.1, on the reverse strand, counting down.
AACAGTGGTCCATCTCGGACAGCACGAACACGTTGTGGTCGCACAGGTCGCCGGGCAGGAGCAGCGCCACGATTTGGCGCCGCCCATCCGGCAGTTGCTTGTAGCGGTAAGCCCAACCCGACATGACGAGGCGCATCACCTGCGGGGCGTCACCCTCACATACGATGTCCGCGCGCGGCTCGTAGCGCCGGATAGGCTCGCTCGTCAGCGTCTGCAACATCTCCCGATCCTTGGCCGAGAGACGGACGAACTGCTCAAGCTTCGTGATCAGCGGGTGGTTCATCGTTTAGCTCTCCCCCTGCCGAGGCCTATCTTATGCTAAGAGATACCGCGATGCGCCACACCTAATCCATGTGAGATCAATGCCTCACAACCTGTGTTAGCTCTTAAAATTAAGCCATCGGCGCGGCTTGGCCGTTTGCGAGGACCTCTTGCCTCTGTTCTATTTCCATCTGCAAACGCCGAACGGCCTCGACCCCGATGAAATTGGCTTGGAGATGACGGACTTAGAGACTGCCTATCTCCAGGCCTGCGCCTCGATCCCCGACATGGCGGCCGAACTCGTCTTCGAAGGCCTGAGCCCGATGCCCTACATCTTCGTCATCGCCGACGCTGCCGGTGAGACGCTGATGGAAGTGCCCTTCGCCGAGCGGATGCGTGACGCCCGGCGATTGGTTCCGCCAAGGCAAGGCGCGCGCGCACGCCAGCTCTCGCGCGAGATCGCGGACGCGATCGGCACGGCGCGTGAGACAGTCCAGCGCTCCCGCGAGATCCTTGCCCGCGCTCGCGGCATCTCGTGAGCACAGGTTGACCGTTAGACCTGGGCGCGTCACCACAGCGATGCGTGAAGCGCTGTTCGCGACCTGGATCACGCCGACGCCGCCCGCGGCACCGTCGGGCACTCACCACCGGCACCATGGATCCCGCTGATGGCTGACGACGCGTCGCGCTTCCCCATCGTCGGCATTGGCGCCTCGGCGGGCGGCATCGAGGCGCTGGACGCCCTGTTCTCTGGCCTCGGTCCAGACGGCGGCCTCGCCTACGTCGTCATCACTCACATCAGCCCGGATCGCGAGAGCCTGCTACACGAGGTGCTCGGCCGGTTCACTCAGCTGACGATAACGATCGCCGAAGACGGTATGCAGGTCGAGGCTGGGCACGTCTATGTGCTGCGCGCCGGTGCCATCCTGGGGTTCAAGGACGGGCGTCTCACGATCCGCGAGCATGATCCGATCCGGCGCGAGCGCAACCCGATCGACCTGTTTTTCAGCGAGCTGGCCAAGGAATGCGGCGAGTACGCGATCGGCATCGTCCTGTCGGGCGGCGGCTCCGACGGCACCCTCGGCATCAAGGCGATCAAGGAGCGCGGCGGCCTGACCTTCGCCCAGATCGCCGACGGAACCGCGCCGCGTCACGCCGACATGCCGGCCAGCGCCATCGCCACCGGCCTGGTAGACTTCGCGCTCCCTGCCGACCAGATCGGCGGCAAGCTCGCCGACTATGCTCGCAGCTTCGGCGTCATCGACGGGTTGGAAGGCGCTGCCGTGAAGGCGGCCACCGCAGAGATCTATACCCTGCTGCGCGACCAGGTCGGCCACGACTTCTCCGGCTACAAGACCCGGACCTTCACGCGCCGGGTGCAGCGACGCATGCAGATCGCCCGGATCAAGCAGCTCGCAGACTACGTCGAGCGCCTTCGTCAGGACGGCGATGAGGTCACCGCTCTGTTCCGCGACCTCCTGATCAACGTCACCAACTTCTTCCGCGATACCGGTGCGTTCGAGGCATTCCGGAAGCAGGTGCTGCCCAGGCTGTTCGAGGGACGCGGGGCCGGCGACAGCATCCGCGTGTGGGTTCCCGGCTGCGCGACTGGCGAAGAGGTCTACTCGCTCGCCATGTTGCTGCGCGAGCACATGGACGGCCTGCGCGTCGTCCCACGCGTACAGATCTTCGCAACCGATATCGATGAACCAGCGCTCAGCGTGGCTCGGGCCGGCCGCTACCCGGAGGCGCTGCTCGACACTGTATCCCCTGAGCGGCGCAAGCGCTTCTTCATGGCCGAGGGCGGCTCCTACGTGGTCACCAAGGAGGTGCGGGAGCTGTGCGTGTTCTCGCCCCATAGCGTGATCCGCGATCCGCCGTTTTCGCGCATCGACCTGGTCTCGTGCCGCAACCTGCTGATCTACTTCGGTCCCGAGGTGCAGGCGCAGGTGATCCCGATCTTCCACTACGCCCTGCGCCCGCGCGGCTACCTGTTCCTCGGCACGGCGGAGAACATCAGCCAGTTCAACGACCTGTTCGCGGCGGTCGACAAGAAGCACCGCATCTTCCAGGCCCGGGAGAGCGACCGTCTCGCCGCGACGCTGCCGCTGGTCGTCAACGGCACGCAGCCAGCTCCGTTCGGGCCTTCGTCCTCCTTCAGCCGCGGTCTGCGCCCGGCCTCGCTGGCCCTTGAGGACGGCGCGCCGCTGCGCCAGACGATCGAGAGCCACGTCGTCGATCGCTTCGCGCCGCCTCATGTCGTGGTCGACCGTGAGGGTGATGTCGTCCACTACTCGGCGCGGACGGGCAAGTACCTGGAGGCGCCGGTCGGCCTACCCAGCCGGCAACTGCTGACGATGGCGCGCCGTGGCTTGCGCCTCGACCTGCGCTCGGCATTGCGCGAGGCGATCGAGACCCGTGGCCAGGCAACGCGCGAGAACCTCGCGGTGCAAGGCGAGGAAGGCCGGATCCAGATCGTGTCGATCACGGTCGAACCGCTGTCGCAGCGGGACGGGGCCGAGCAGCTGCTCCTCGTGCTGTTCCACGATCACGGCCCCTCGCTGAGCCAAGCTGAGGCCGAGCAGCGTGATGCGCAGCGGAGTCCGGATGCGGACGCGCTGCATCTGGAGCATGAGCTGCGCGACACGCGTGAGCGGCTTCAATCGATGATCGAGGAATACGAGACCGCGCTGGAGGAACTGAAGTCGTCTAACGAGGAGCTGATCTCGGTCAACGAGGAGCTGCAGTCGACAAACGAGGAGTTGGAGGCGTCCAAGGAGGAGCTGCAGTCGCTGAACGAGGAGCTGCAGACGGTCAACCACGAACTGAGCGGTAAGATCGACGACCTCGACCGGGCCAACGGCGACCTGCGCAACCTGTTCAACGCAAGCGGTCTGGCCACCGTGTTCCTCGACCGCAAGCTCGTGATCCGGACGTTCACGCCGGCGGTGGCGCAGTTCGTCCCGATCCAGGAGGGCGATCGAGGGCGCCCCCTGACCGACTTCGCCCTGCGGCTCACCTATCCAAGCCTCTCCGAAGACCTGCAGAGCGTGCTGGTCAGCGGACAGGAAGTCGAGCGCCGGATCGAGCAGCCGGGAGGAGAGCCAAGCCATCACCTCGTGCGGATTATGCCCTATTGGGTCCAGAAGGACGCCATCGAAGGCGTGGTCGTCACGTTCGTGGCGGTGCCGCTGAGCGCGTGAGAGTTTGCGGAAGCCGTCATGATCTGAACGAGGCCTAGGGCTCGTCCGCTCTGAGGGGCTTGCCGACGTTCGCACGCTCGGTCGCTGAAGTCAGCTTCCCACCCCGAGCTGAAGTTGCCGGACGGCAGACGAACGTCCGCTTCGGCGGAACGCCGACAGCGCTCCCGGCGGCTGAGTTGGGTCGCCAGCGGAACGTCCGCATATGCCCGCTCTCCGAAGCATCGATTCGGGTTTCCTCTCGCCTCGTCGGCATGGGCCGGCGAGGAGAAAGATGATGGGACACTCTGCACACGATCCTGCCACGAAAGGGCGGCCGGCCTGGAACGCTGGCCGCAAGCTCGGCGCCAAGCGCGCCCTCAAACCTCAGCAGGTTTGGGCCATCCGATTCTGGTTAGACCGCGAACGGCGCACACGCGACCGGGCGATGTTCGACCTCGCCATCGACAGCAAGCTGCGCGGTTGCGACATCGTCAAACTCAAGATTGGCGACCTCGTCAGCGGTGGTCGCGTCCGTAGCCGGGCTATCGTCATCCAGCGCAAGACCGGCCGGCCGGTGCAGTTCGAGTTGCTCGAACCTGCCCGCACCAGCATCCTGGCATGGCTCGAGGCCAGAGGCGGAACGCTCGACGATTATGCCTTCCCGAGCCGGCTTGAGGGCGTCACGCACATCAGCACCCGGCAGTATGCGCGCTTGGTCGATGAGTGGGTCACCGGCATCGGGTTGCGCAGCGAGGACTACGGCACGCACTCCCTCCGCCGCACGAAGGCGTCGTTGATCTACAAGCGGACCGGCAACCTGCGGGCGGTTCAGATCCTGCTCGGCCATACCAAGATCGAGAGCACGGTCAGGTATCTCGGTGTCGACGTCGAGGATGCTCTGACCCTGGCCGAAGGAACTGAGATTTGAGTGCTCGGCCCCTCGGCTTCTGAGTCGAGGGGCTTCGAAGCCAGCCTGGCTGCAAAGCGCCCATCCCGGTCATCCGGCGGTTTCCAGGGAAATTCGCAAAGCAGATGGGGTGGATGGCTCCCGCTCCGACTGACGGCATCTCGATGCCAAGATTTGGTTGCTGTCAAAGCAGCAGCCACGCTCATGCAGGAGCCATCCCCATGGAGATCACCACCGTCGGCATCGATCTGGCCAAAAGCATCTTTCAGGTTCACGCCGTCGATGCAGTTGGGCACGTCGTCGTGCGCAAGGCCTTGAGGCGGGCGCAGGTCGTGCCGTTCTTCGCCAAGCTGCCGCGCTGCCTGGTCGGCATGGAGGCGTGCGGCACGGCGCACCACTGGGCCCGGGAGCTCATGAGCCTCGGCCACGACGTGCGGCTGATGCCGCCAGCTTACGTGAAGCCGTACGTCAAGCGCGGCAAAACCGATGCGAACGATGCCGCAGCCATCTGCGAGGCGGTGACGCGCCCGAGCATGCGGTTCGTGCCGGTGAAGTCGACCGACCAGCAAGCGGCGCTGGCGCTGCACCGGACGCGCGACCTGCTGGTCAAGCATCGCACGCAGTTGGTGAACATGATCCGCGGCCTGCTCGCCGAAATCGGGATCGAGATGGCGCGGGGCGCCGAGATCCCGACGCCGGATCGCACGTGAGTCATATAGACGGAGACCGGCACCTACATCTGCGGCCAGAAGGGCTGCGCCCGAGCATCGTGACGTTGGCCGCCACCATCAAGGTTGGGAGGGGCGGCGCCGACTCGGTTTCGGTCCCGGCCGGCCCGCGCTCAGATCGGCTATTCGGATCTGGCCCACGATCATGGCGGCTGCCTTGGTCGCGTAAGGGTAGGTCGATTGCTCGGAGAAGAGGCCGTCAGAGGACGACACGATCCAGCGGAAGCATCCTTGATGTGATGAGCAGGGCACCGCCGCGAGCCTATAGGTGCGGGACAAGGTGTGGGCCTTCTTGATCAGGCAAAGCGACGTGATGGAAGGGCTCGATAGGAGCCCTCCCGTCTTTCCGGTGGGCCGTTACATGCGGTTCATCATGCGCTTCTTCATCATGTGCCGGCGCATCATCTTCTTCCGCATCATGCGCTTCTTCATCATCATGCGCTCGCTGTGCGTCATGCGAACTTGCGTGATGCCTGTCGGCGCGGCCTGAAGGCCATTTGGGCTGATCGGAGCAGCTAAGGCGGGCCCGGCGAGGGCGGCAGCGCCGATCAGGACGGATGCGGCAAGGGCGAGCTTCATCTTGGCCATGTAGTTTCTCCTGTAGCGAACGGATCGTATGTCCGAATCATTCGTAGAAGCACACGAGATATGTTCGTGTTCCCACCTGTATTATTTTTATCTATTTTGCAAATACTACAAGGCGCGACTGTAGGCCGCGAAACATTCGCTCCACGCTGCGCCCTCGTATGGGCGTCAGTGGGCCTTACGGATCAAGGCAGGGCAAAGTTTCAGAGATCGACACAGCGGTGCGAGTCGCAGGTTGGCGACCGTCGCGAAGGGTCAGCTTCCGGGTTCATCGCGCGGGTGAAACTTCCTGAGATGCGGCCTCGTAGAGGGCGGCGAGGCCTCAGTTCACAGGGCCGATAGGAAGGAAACCTCGCATGCTCAAGGCAATCACACGCGGCAACGCCGCTCGGGCCATCGCCCTCTCGCTCGCCCTTACGGCTGCCGGGGCGGCAGAGGCCAAGAACCCGATGGTCGGCGGTGCGCCGATGTACGCCCAGAAGACCATCGTCGAGAACGCGGTCAATTCGAAGGATCACACCACGCTGGTCGCCGCTGTGAAGGCCGCCGGCCTCGTCGACACGCTGAACGGTCCGGGCCCGTTCACGGTGTTCGCGCCGACCAACGCCGCCTTCGCCAAGCTGCCACCGGGCACGGTGGAGAACCTCGTGCAGCCGCAGAACAAGGCGACGCTGACGAAGATCCTGACCTACCACGTGGTCCCGGGCGTCTACACCGCCAAGGACCTGATGGCGCTGGCCAGGAAGCCGGAAGGGCAGAACCAGATCACCACCGTTGCGGGCGAGCCGCTCGCCGTCTCAGCGCAGGGCAAGAAGGTTTACCTAACCGACGTGAAGGGTGGAACCGTCGCGGTCACGATCCCGAACGTGATGCAGTCGAACGGTGTCATCCACGTCGTCAACGGCGTGCTGATGCCCTGATAGCAATAGGGCTCTGGCCGGGTTCAGGCGTCTCTACTCGGGGATGAGTTTGCCCGTGTAGATCACCGGCCCGGTCGGCTGCCCGGTTGGAGACCCGCCGACTGGCTCGACCGAAACCGCGATTGCCCCATCTGGTGAGGCCCCGGCCGGGAGTGTCACTCGGATTGAAGTCGTACCTACGAGGCCGAGCGGCTTCGCGCCTTGAGCGCCAACGAACCACAGTTCCAGGTTTCGATCCGCGGGCGTTTCGGCGCCGACCGGTCTGACCTGCGCCGTGCCGGTACGCGTATCAACGCGCACGATCAGCGCCGGGAGCGCCCCGCCGCCCTGTACGACCGCCAGGTAGCGGCCACCCTCCAGCTCCGGCCTCGGCCCCACCACTACGAACAGCGCGAGGCCGGCCGCCAACAGCCCCGCTCCGGCGGCTGCGAACCGCCACAGCCGAACCTGTCGGCGCAGACCGTCAAGCTGATCCGGCGGCCCTGGGAGCGCATCGGACAGAGACTGTAGCAGTGCCGCGCGGACCCGCGGCGGCGGCGGCACGGACGGGATGGCATCGAGCAGCGGCGATAGCCGCCGTTCCCAGACTTCCACCCGCTTCGCCATGCTGGGATCAGCGGCGATCTCGCGCTCCACGTCTGCCCGCTCCTGCGCGGCGAGGGTGCCGAGCACATACTCGGCAGCGCGCAGATCAGGATCTGAGACGGGCTCGCCGCTGCCGCCGCTCACGACACCGTCTCCAGGCAGGACTTCAGGGCCGAGAGCGCCCGGTGCAGCCAGGTCTTGATGGTGTTGACCGGGCGGTCAAAGCGCTGGGCCAACTCCTCTCGCGAGTAGCCCTCGCAGTAGGCCAGCACCACGCAGTCCCGGTGCATCGGCTCCAGCCGACGCAGACAGGTGCTCAGCGCATCCCGATCCAAGAACGCCGTCGCATCGTCGTGCGGGTCCATCAGCCGCGCCACCCAATCCTCGCCATCGTCGTTCGCGAGCACCTGTGCCTCGCCTGAGGACTTTCGGCGTAGACCGTCGATCGCTCGGTTGCGCGCGATGGTACACAGCCACTGAAACGGGCGCCCGGCCGCGGGATCATAGCTTCCAGCCGCCTGCCAGATGCGCAGATACGCGTCCTGCAAAACGTCTTCGGCCAAGCCTCGGTCCTTCTCGATACGCAGGATGACGCCGAAGAGTTTCGGGCTGGTCAGGTCGTAGAGTTGGGCGAGGGCTGCGGCATCTCCGCGGCCGACCTCGGCGAGCAGTCGCCGCAGTGAATCGTCGTCGGCCAATCCCAGCACTCAGCTTCTATGCGCGGCTGCTCCGGATGTCTCGTACCTTCCCGGATCCAATTTTAAAACCGCCCCCGTCACATCCGCGTTGGGCAGCTTCCGAAACTATTTAACCGACGCCCCCGTTCTGCCATGGCGTTGCCAATCCCGGTGGCGCAACTGCCAGAGCTGTTTGTGGCACGTATCCTCACCCTGATCCTCGCGACTTGCCTGTCGGCTGGCGCCTTCCTTCCAGCGGATGCCGCGACCAAGAAAGTAAAGGTTCCGGACCAATTTGATGGATCCTGGACCATCGTGGCGACCACGGCTGAGGGACCTTGCTCAGCGAGCACGAGTTATAACGTGCAGATCAGGGACAGCGACGCCTCGATCCCCGGAGAAGAAGTCGACATTGATGGCGGTGTGTCGGCCGGCGGTACCGTACAGGCGACAATCGTTCAGGGCTCGAACAAAGTGCCGATCTCCGGCAGCCTCGATCCCAAGGGCAGCGGCAGCGGCACATGGCGCACCTCAGGCGGGCTAGTTGAGTGCAGCGGCAGCTGGAGTGCGAAGCGGGCAGGCTGAAGCGCCCCGTCGCCCGATCCGATCACGGGCTGACGGGGCTCGGTGCCGTTCCTCACGGCCGGGGCTAGTACGCGATGCGGCCCGAAACGCAGGATAGAGGGAGCAGTTAGCGGGGCGTGCCTACAGGTCAGCCGCAGCCGTTCTACCTCGGGATCACCGGCTCAAAAAGTCCACGGCGGCGAACGGGGTGGGCTGAGTGCGGCAGTGAGGTTACTTGCCGCCGCCGCTGCCAGTCGAACCGAGGCGGGAAGGTTGTGCTTCGTTGCCCACCGCTGCCGAGTCTGACGCAATGCCGTCGGCAGCGCGACCCGTCGGTGAGTAGGTCGCGGCACCTTCGTCTCCGGTCGATCCGGGCTGGCGCGTGACGACGCACGGCACACCAGGCGGGACAACGACCGTGGTGATCGTGGGCGTCTCGATGACAGCCTGCGCGAAGACGGGCTAGATAGAAAACAGAGAGGCGACGTTAGTAAAAGCAAGCTTATACATATTGAGCCCCAGACGAAACATGTGCGACAGGAAATTCCTGAAGCTTGTGCCGATCTCTATTGCCTGCAATTGATCCAGACATGCATTATGCCGTGTGTACTTATCCGCGTTTACACATCGTATTTACATTTAGAAACAGATGTCCGGCACTGTCTTTATCTTCAGGCTGAGGTTCGCGGCAACGGGTCTTCGTGCGGGCTGAGATAGCTGTTTGCCAGACCGTCACTCCTCGAAGCTATCCTACTTTGCTTCGGCAGGCAGATGCACAGAAACATCTATTGTTCCATGTATGCTATCTGCATTAGATTTCCGCTGTTCGTCAGCAAGTTGTGACATCGGATCAGTCCCGCCGAAGCCCTGTCAGCTAGCTGGAAACTGTTAACCGAGATCAATTGCGGACGACTGATCTTTCACGATCTTAACCTGGATTGGGTTCGCGGACGTTTCTAATAGGGCACCCAAAAGCGGGTCGCCAAGTCAGAAAGATCCAACGATGTCCTCCATCACCCTGTCGGCCGCCACGCGTCAGAACCTGCTCTCGCTGCAGGACACGGCGCAGCTGATGGCGACCACCCAGAA